>JBNMJG010000079.1:0-5897 GCA_050873705.1 Coprococcus sp.
CGCTTTCATCTTCCATTTCCAGTGTCACCGTTTCTTCATCGTAGGCTTTCAAAATACCGACGAATTCTTTCTGTTTGTTAATTGCTTTGAATAACTTCACTTCCACATCCTTGCCGATGCTTCTGGGAAAATCTTTCTCTTTCTTCAGAGGACGATCAAGACCCGGTGAACTGACTTCCAGAATATAGTTTTCCGAAATAAAGTCCTCTTCATCCAGTAAATCACTGAGCGCCCGGCTGACTTCCTCGCAGTCATCTACTGTGATCCCGTTCTCCTTATCAATGTAGGCACGCAGATACCAGTTGGCACCTTCTTTCACCCATTCTACATCGACAAGTTCAAATCCTTTCGCCTCGACGATCGGCATAAGCATTGCCTCTGTCCTGCTTTCATAATCTTTCTTTGCCATGTAACTCACTTCCTTCCCGAATTAAGATTCCTTAACACGTACAAAGAGTGGACTTACGCCCACTCTTTGCTAAAGTTAATATACTATCCTATTTATTGTAACACCTGTTTGAATATTTGGCAATAGTCAAATATTAATAAGAAAAGAAATTCTCAAGCCGGTGTTTTGTATCAAACAGATCATTGTACAGCAGTTTCTTGTAGACTTTCAGCAGATTGTCCGCTTCATCTGTACTGCCGTCTATTCCGGTGTTCTCTTTTAAAACATGTGCGGATACAAAAGGAACATCTTCCTGAAGATCCGACAGATAACTCTGAAAGTCCGTCATCGGCAGTCCTGCTGCTTTTAAAAGACGCACAGCCAGATAGTTGGCACTTGTCTCTTCTCCCTGACTCTCATCAATGTCATAATTGGCCCACATAACAAAAGGCACAATATAACGTTCTTTTCTGTCACTGCCTGTTCCGATGGATGTAATCGTATCATCGCCTTCATCCATCACCTTTCCTGTATCCACCACATTGGTAATATAATCCGCCGGCTGATGATCTCCGAACATCATAATGATCGTCGGTTCCGACTGCTTTTCAAAATACTCCACCAACTGTTTGAAAGCTTCATCCGAGCGTTTGATCAAAGACAGATACTGCTCTGTTGCCTTCAGATAGGTTCCTTTGCCACCCACGATGCTGACATCCGGTATAAAATTGCTGTATCGCTTGACATAACTGCCGTGATTCTGCATGGTCACATCAAACATAAATAACTTCTCATCCGAAGACTTCTGTTCATATCTCTCGATGATCTTCTGATAAGTCGTCCAGTCACTGATATAAGTACGCAGAATCTCCGGATTCTGGAAATCATCTTTAAAGTACTTTTCCTCAAATCCGAGATCATCATACACGGTATCTCTGTTCCATCCCTTCGGATAATAAGGATGCATCGCTACAGATGTGTAGCCCATGGAAGATAACTGACTGGGCAGTGCCGGCAGTTCGGATTTGATATACTGCTGATATGCAATACTGCCTGTAGGAAGGAAGTACATACTGAGACCTGTCAGAAATTCAAATTCCGTGTTGGCTGTATTGCCGCCTTTGACAGAGGAATACATCCATCCCTTCTGTGTATTCTTTTTAAGTGAATTGATAAAAGGCAATACCTCTTCATTGGTTTCATAATCGCCGAGAACGGACAAATCTGAAAAAGCCTCATTCATAATGACAATGATATTCGGCTTGTCTGACAGATCAACCTTGTCATCACTATCTGCCTTTGAACTATTTCCGGCAGAATACTCTTCCTGTATTCTGGCCAGTTCCTCCTGGGAATATCCCTCCGGTTTGTCAATCTTCAGATAACGTAGATTGACAACAAAGCTCAGTGCCAGACCATTATTCCGATAGTAAACTGTCGGTGTAAAAAGCGTTGTATCCATCTTAAATGACGCAATTGCCGCATCTGTCTGGACATAACTGCAGAAACCGAAAAACGCAGCACACATCACCGCAATACCGGCTCCTCTGAACTTTGACATTTTGAATTTCAACTGCATCTTCAGGCACAGAGACCAGAGCAGCATGATCAGTAAAATGACATTGCAGGCTCTGACAGATAATTTATATTCAAAATTGTCTGCCACCGTTGCTGCCACGCCCACAGAAAAAAGATCCCAGGGCAGGATCGGCGAAGACCGAAACATCAGCACAAAATAGTTGGCAAGTCCTGCCGCGCCAAGCAGCAGGGAGCCAATCCTAATGGCTGTTCCTGTCCGTCCCGTAATAAACAGCAGAACACCGAAAAACAGATAGTACATGACCAGATTCAAAATAACCGGGCCATCCCACATCTGGCTCAGCAGATGCGTATAGCTCTCCACCATCATGAAGACTGCCGCCGGAGCAAAAGCCGCCAGAAGCATTTCGATCAACTGTGAATAACGGAATCGAAACAGGTTGACGAAAACAGCTGCCGCTATACGGATCACCGACAGCCACAGCCATTCCTGACTTTTTACTGCCGTCTGCATGGAATAAACAGCTGTTCCTGACATCACAGCACCAAATATTACCGCCAATATCACTGATTTCTTATCTATCCATTTGTCCTGCTTTTGTATCGGACGTTTCAATTGCCCGCCGATCCATGATAAATATTTTTTTGCCGAGGAGGACCGTTCTGATTTTTTATAGGTTCTCTTCTTATGTTTTTTGTTCTTCAAGTCAATCCTGCCTCCTAAAAACCAAAATCAAAAATTGACAGCTGATTGCTCTCCGGAAGTCCTCCGAGAAGCCCCAGCTCAGCCATTGTATCAAGTACCGTCTGACTGACTTTTGCCTTCTGACGGATATCATCCTTCGACAGGAATTTCTCACCGCGCTCAGTCTCTGCGTGGGCTGCCACAGCCAACGCTTCCGCAGCAATACCGCCCATACCTTCAATGACAGAAAACGGCGGCAGCAGTTTACCCTCCACCACCTGGAATTTGATGGCATCCGACTGATAGAGATCAATCTTCAGAAATTCAAATCCCCTGGCATAAAACTCCTGTACAATCTTCATATCACGCAGTGTATCCTGTTCCTTCTTGGAAAGATTCGGATTGGCCTTATAAGCCTTGATATGATTGTCAATAGCTGCTTTGCCCTGACACATCAGTCCATAATCAAAGGCCGTTGCCCGAATGGTAAAAAAGGCTGCATAATAAGCCAGCGGCTCATGGATCTTAAACCAGGCAATACGGATACCCATCATAACATAAGCCACCGCATGGGCTTTCGGGAACATGTATTTGATCTTTTTGCAGGACCAGAGATACCAGTCCGGTACATCATGTTCCTTCATAACTTTCTCATAATCCGGAGTCAGTCCCTTTCCTTTACGGACACTTTCCATAATCTTGAAGGACTGTTCAGACTCAACGCCTTTGTCGATGAGGTAGATCATGATATCATCTCGTGTACAGATAGCCGTGGAAATCTGGGCTTTGCCTTCCTGGATCAGTGTCTGCGCATTGCCCAGCCATACATCCGTACCATGGGACAGACCTGATATACGCACCAGATCCGAAAAAGCTTTCGGTTTTGTATCACGAAGCATCTGCATAACGAATTCCGTACCGAATTCAGGAATACCAAGAGAACCAAGGTCGGTACCGCCGATGTCCTCCGGTTTGATATGGAGCGCCTCAAGACCATGAAACAGCGATAATACTTCCGGATCATCCAGTCGTATCTTCGTGGCGTCCACGCCGGTAATATCTTCCAGCATACGAATCATGGTCGGATCATCATGTCCAAGAATATCCAGCTTCAAAAGGTTATGGTCAATGGAATGATAATCGAAATGGGTGGTGATAATCTTGGTTGTCTGGTCATTGGCAGGATGCTGCACCGGTGTAAAAGAATAAATCTCTTCACCATGAGGTACAACAATGATTCCTCCCGGATGCTGACCGGTTGTTCGTCTGACACCGACACATCCGCTGGAAATTCTGTCCAGCTCACAGGAGCGTTTATGCTGTTCATGCTCTTCGTAATAATGCATGGCATAACCGTAAGCCGTTTTATCCGCCAGTGTACCAACAGTTCCCGCACGGAAGGTCTTGCCCTTACCAAAGATAACCTCCGTATAAGCATGAGCCTTACTCTGGTAATCACCGGAGAAGTTTAAGTCGATATCCGGCTCTTTGTTGCCCTTGAATCCAAGGAAGGTTTCAAAAGGAATATCATGTCCCTCCTTCATCAGCGGTTCCCCGCATACCGGGCAGACTTTGTCTTCCATATCACAGCCGGAACGGCCTGAAAAGCTTTTGACATAGTCCGAATCAAAATCCACATAATGACATTTCGGGCACAGATAGTGGGCCTGCAGGGAATTAACCTCCGTAATACCGGCCATATAAGCAACGAAGGAGGATCCGACAGAACCTCTGGAACCTACCAGATAACCGTCCGCAACAGATTTCCACACCAGCTTCTGTGCAATAATGTACATAACCGCGAAACCATTGCCGATGATGGAATTCAATTCTCGCTCCAGTCGCTCCGTCACGATATCCGGCAGATTCTCCCCATACAGTTCATGGGCACGGTTATAGCAGATATCTCTAAGGATGCCTGCAGAATTCTCAATGACCGGCGGACATTTATCCGGACGGACCGGCGATATTCTGTCAATCATATCCGCAATTCTGTTGGTATTGGTCACAACCACCTCTTCCGCTTTCTCAGCCCCCAGATACTGGAATTCTTCCAGCATCTCCTCCGTGGTCCGAAGATACAGCGGCGGCTGCAGATCCGCATCGCCAAATCCCTTGTTGGACATGATAATCCTTCGATACACTTCATCTTCCGGGTTCAGGAAATGCACGTCACAGGTGGCGCAGACCGGCTTGTTGAATTTTTCTCCCAGCTCCACGATCTTCCTGTTCAGTTCCTGTAGATCAGCCACGGTACTGACCTTCGTCATCTTCGGATCACGGATCATAAATTCATTATTGCCTGTGGGCTGAATCTCCAGATAATCATAAAACTCTACAATTCTTGCAATTTCTTCTTCCGGACGTTCATCCACAACGGCTCTGAAAAGTTCTCCCGCCTCACAGGCAGATCCCAGGATCAGTCCCTCCCTGTATTTTGCAAGGACACTCTTTGGTATCCTCGGACGTCTCGCATAATAATCCAGATGGGACAATGACACAAGACGATACAGATTAATACGGCCGATCTCGTTCTTGGCCAGAATAATAATATGATAAGTTTTTAATTTCTTAATGGCATCCACAGACATGGCGCTGTATGTATTCAGCTCATCCAGATCTCTGATATTCTTTTTCTTAAAACGTTCCAGAAAACGCACGAAAACATCCGCTGTCGCCCCGGCATCATCCACCGCCCGGTGATGATTGGCCAGTGTACATCCCATGGCCTCTACCACGGTATCCAATTTATAATTCTTCAACCCCTCCAGAAAGCTTCTGGCAATGCCCAGGGTATCCACATAGGTGTAATCATAGGGCAGCCCCAGAACCTCGCAATTATGCCGGATAAATCCCGTATCAAAATCCGCATTATGCGCTACCAGAACAGATCCCTTGCAAAAATCCATAAATCTCGGCAGGATCACCGAAATATTCGGTGCATCTTCTACCATTCTGTCATTGATGCTTGTCAGCTTCTCGATTTCAAAAGGAATAGGTCTTTCCGGATTGACAAATTCACTGAACTTCTCCGTGATGACACCATTCTCCACCTTAACGGCACCGATTTCAATAATCCGGTCATTCACCGCACTGAAACCCGTTGTCTCAATATCAAAGACGACAAAGGTTGAATCCAGACTCTGTCCTCTGGAATCCGTGACTATATTCTTGATATCATCCACCAGATACCCTTCCATACCGTAAATGACCTTGAAGTCCTTGCCCTCCACACAGTGATTGGCATCAGGGAAAGCCTGAACAACACCATGATCCGTAATGGCC
>JBNMJG010000080.1:0-5884 GCA_050873705.1 Coprococcus sp.
CACAACCTGTCCGCCGATCATCCCGTCAATACCCGGTTTTGTACTGAGAATTCTGAATGCCTTCATCACATTCAGAAGTTCCGCATCATCTCTTGCATGATCCATAGCTTTGGCGGCTGTCTCAAAAGCGTAATTAAGCAATGCATCCCCGGCCAGAATAGCCATGGCTTCACCATAGACTTTGTGGGAAGTCAGCCTTCCTCTTCTGTAATCATCATTATCAAGGGCCGGCAGATCATCATGAATCAACGAATACGTATGGATCATTTCAATCGCTGCCATAAAAGGCTCTGCCAAAGCAATATCCGTACCTCCGAAAAAGCGGTACGTTTCTGCAATCAATAAAGGGCGGATTCTCTTGCCGCCGGCCATCAGACTGTATCTCATGGCTGAAAAAATCGTTTTCTGAAGTCCCTCTTCTTCCGGAAGCATCCTTTCAAGTAATGCTTCGACCTCTGCTGTCTTCTCTTTTAATTCCTGTTCAAATTGCATCTTACAGCCTCCGGACTATTCGTCCCCTTCATCCTCATTTCCATGAATCTCTATAATCTTCTTCTCAACCTTGTCAATCGCACCATTGCAGTATTTCAGAAGCTTAACCCCTTCCTGATACAACTTAAAAGCTTCTTCAAGGGGCAGATCTCTGTCTTCCATCTTCGCAACAAGCGCATCCAGCTCTTCAAAAGCTGTCTCCAGTGATTTTGCCTTCGCCATCCTGCTTTCTCCTTATTCAGCGTTTCTGTTTCTGAATCGCTGTTACTTCACTTTCTATCGTTCCGTCTCTGACATCCAGAAACAGATGCTGTCCTACAGTCACCTGTTCTGCAGATGCAACACCATGGCCATCCTCATCCGATACATAAGCATAGCCCCGCTCTAATTGTCTGAGGGGTGATACACCTTCCAACTGCTGTGTACGGATCGCCAGTTCGGACTTGGCCTGCTCAATCCTGCGTTCCATTCCAAGCCTCAGCCTGTCTTCAATCTCCATCAGCCGCTGCCTCCGGTCATTCAGCCGTGACTGAGGATTCAGATGTCTGAAAACACGGGCATAACTATCCACCCGCTGTCTGCATAAAGCCACAGCCTGTTCCATAGCAGCCTCCAGAGCTTCTTCATATCCCTGGAGCTGTCCCAGCACAATGCGCATATCAGGAACAGCCAGTTCCGCCGCCGCCGATGGTGTTGGCGCCCTCAGATCCGCCACATAATCAATGATCGTCGTATCTGTCTCATGGCCCACCGCCGAAATAACCGGAATCCTGCAGTCATAAACTGCCCGGGCAACCATCTCTTCATTAAAAGCCCACAAATCTTCTATGGAACCGCCGCCTCGCCCGACGATCATCACATCCACACCGGCTTCTTCCAGTGCATGGATACCTCTGACCACAGACTGTGCCGCGCCTTCTCCCTGCACCGTGGCCGGACAGAACACAATCTGCAGCCATGGGTTTCTTCTCAATGAAACATTGATAATATCCTGTACTGCCGCACCGGTTCTGGCCGTCACCACACCCAGCCGCTTCGGATATTTCGGAATATCCTGCTTATGTTCTTCATCGAACAAGCCTTCTGCCAGAAGTTTCTTCTTCAGGGCCTCATAGGCTTCATAAAGCTTGCCTGCACCTTCCTGCATAATCTCACGGGCATAGAGCTGGTATCTTCCGTCTCTCTCATAAACACTGACGCTGCCGAAGACGATCACCTCCATGCCTTCTGTCATACGGAAATTCAGTCCTTTCCTATTGCCCGCAAACATCACACAGGCAATGGCACCGCCCCGATCCTTCAGCGTAAAATAAATATGTCCGGAAGAATGATACTTACAGTTAGAAACTTCCCCCCGGACATAAATATGATTCAGGGCAAAGTCATCCATAAACAGACTCTTGATATACTGGTTCACACTTGATACAGAATAGACCTGCTTCCTGTTCATAGGCTTAAATCATCTTTGCAAGGACACCGTTGATGAATGCCGGTGAATTCTCTGTTCCGTAGCGTTTTGCCAGCTCTACAGCTTCATTGATGGCAACACTGACCGGAATATCCTCGTCAAACTTCATCTCATAAACAGCAAGACGAATAATGGTCAGATCCACCTTGCCCATACGATCTGTCTGCCATCCCACAGCATGTTCATTGACCATACTGTCAAGTTCAGGGATCATAGCCATGATCTTCTCTGTCTTCTGGACAATATAATCCACTTCTTCCTGCTCCGGATCAGCCAGATATTCAATATAAAGGTCTTCCTGCTCCTTCATCTCTTCTTCCGGGAAAAAATCCCTTCGGAATAATAATCTGAAAATATGTTCTCTTAATTCTCTTCTTCCCATTCGTTCCTCCACTGTATTCTTTCATACCAAAACTCAGAGGACAAACCTCACCGGCTCTGCAAAGCCGGCAGATCTGCCCTCTCCTGATTCTCTGTTCAAGTCAGACTATTCATTGTCTATCTTCACATCTGCTACCCGGATATTCACATCGGAAACTTTCAGGCCTGTCATTGTCTCGAGGGAGCTCTTCACACGATCCTGAACAGCGGCTGTCACTTCAGGAATGCTGCAGCCGTATTCAAGGATAATAGACAGATCAACTCTGATGCCATCCTCCTCAAAAGCAATACGCACACCCTTTGACAAAACCTTCATTCCAAGTTTGCTGACCAATTCCTTCTGAATATCTCCGGCCATGGCAGCGACACCGTCTACTTCGGTTGCTGCTATACCTGCAATAATCGCTACAACTTCATTGGCGATCTGAACCTCTCCCAAAGGACCGTTTTCATATATTGTATAATTTGTATTATTCTCACGTTCATTTGCCATTGTGTCTATACCTCCATATTCATCTGGTTATGTCTATTATACCAAAGTATCCGCTTCTTGAAAAGTATATCTTTTCATATAGAAATGAATATTATTCCATGGTTGTGATCACGATATCCGACACATTTCTCTCTGTTTTGCGTGTCACAATATCCTCAATCTGCGCTCTCTGCTCCTCCGTGATGGAAGCTGCCCCGATAATAACATCCACAGAGTCATCATTGATGCTGACAACACTGTCTTTAAATCCTTTGGCATCCAGAAGTATCTCTGCGTCCAATTCTTTTTCAGCCCTGTCCGTCAGCTGATTCATGCTGGCGATGGCATCCGCCTTCATATCCTCTGAAATCTCCGTATTATTGATAATTTCCAGCAATGACGCCTCATTTCTGGAACGCACCTGTTCCCTGTTTAATTTTGCTGAAGCACTGAAAGCCCCCGCTGAAGCTGAGCTCGTAAGTACTGCCTCACCGACTTTCTCACCTTCCGGCGTCTCTGTGTCAGTGACGGTTTCGGCCTGTGCCGAAACAGAGGCTAAATCCTCGTCAGGAAATGATGTAATATCTGCCTCAGCATCTGCTGCCGCTTCCTCTGCCTGTATATTCTCTGCCTGAATCTTCTCTGCTGTCTGGGACTCCGCTTCTTTTTTCACCGGTTTTGTCTGATCTGCGGTAAAATTCAGATAGCCGGCAATCACGATCATAATTGCCAGCGCTGTAATAATAATCTGATTTTTCCTGAAAAGCCGTTTCAAAATACCCTCCTACCTGCTGCTCATTTTTACTACTTTTATTTTATGTACCGGCACATCAAATAATACCTGCACCGCATAAGTAATTTCATTGACAACGTTCTCATCGCCGGCTCCCTGAGCAGCCACGAGTACTCCTTCTATCTCCGGTTCCAGCTGCTTGACTACATATGGGCTGCCGCTGTCCGCCCGATCATAAACTGTCGATTCCGACCGGCTGATATTGGCCGTCGTGGTATTTTGTCCGCCGTCTCCGCTCTGGATTGTTTTGCTTTCTGAATAACTTTTGTCTTTTTCCACCACCTGCTCACCATTGTTTTCACCGTGATCATCACCTGAACCGCACCTGCACCATCCACCTTTTCAAGGATTTCTTTCAGCCGCAATTCCATATTCGCAGTATACTGCTCTGCATAATTATACGTTCTTTTTTCTGCTCCGGCCACAGATTCCGACACCTGATCATCTGCTTCTTTGCTTTTACCGCCCACCGGCCAGGCAATCACAAGTATGAGAATACCGAATAATGCCAGAAGCATCCATCGGTCCCTCCGTTTCTTTTCCCCACCTTCTTTATTTGTAAACTGCTGCCACAGCATCTTTAAATCTGTCATTCCCGACGGCCTCCCACCAGAGCTGATCTGATAACTACTGTCTAACGAGCAGTGTCTGACTGTCCGACAAGTGAATGCGGCTTTCCTGTATGCCCAATTGCCGACTGAGATTTTTTTTCAGACGAGTGACGGCACTGCTCTCTGCCTGTCTGCCATTTTCTTTCGTCACTGTGAACACCAGATCTGTCAGGCAGCCATAACTGCTGCTTTCCGGATCCTCATCCACTGAAAATGTAATTTTCTCTGCGCACAGCCCTTCTGAACGTGCCTGTGCTTCAATCTGCTCCGTTACCGCCGACTTGTACTGGGCCATATAATAATCACGATACTCCTGCTCCAGTGCAGAATCTGGCTGATATCCCTGACTGCTTGTTCTTAGATTTTCCAGAAGGCAGATGACCTCACTCCCCATGTCACCACCCACGATCCGAAGCAGGGGTGTACTGATCATCAGAATAAGGATCAGCCCGGTGCACATATGGAAATATCTTTTATAGTGCGGCGGGATCAGATGCTCCATGTAGCTGCACAAAATCATAAATACTGCCAGTTTTTTTACCCATGCCAACAGCTGTTCCATTTTACCTCCTTCAGATATCAATCACTGAGGCAGCATTGCAGACAACAGCCAACGACAGAATAAACATCAGGACACAGCCGATCAGAACCTGAAGAAGCATTCCGACTCCCTGAGTCATAGATTCCATGCCCTCTAACAACCGTTTATC
This sequence comes from Coprococcus sp., assembly GCA_050873705.1. GTDB lineage: Bacteria > Bacillota > Clostridia > Lachnospirales > Lachnospiraceae > Coprococcus_A. Next base: position 4,928 of record JBNMJG010000080.1, read on the forward strand.
TGTCACCGGCTGTATAACGGCCTGTACGACTTTATAAGATAAGAAAACCATACAGACCCGGACCACGGGAACCACACAGATCAAAAGAATCACGATCAGGCTCCCCATTCCCAGGACATTGCGTATAAGCACCCCCGATCCTATCACGGCACCCAGGGCTGTATTCATTGCTGCACCTACGCCGGGAACTGCGGATATCAGTTTATAAGCCGCCGTTCCCTTCGCCCGGTCTATGGCCGGCAAAAGCATCGTCTGTAAAATATTAATACCTAGAATAACACCGACAACGGTACGGATACTCCACCGGATCAGCAGTGCCAGTAATTCACTGAGTTTTGAGAGATAATCTTCCTTTGATATATGATTGACCAAAGCAGTCAGCACATAAATCTGGATCAGCTTCATGATCAATGTACTCATCAGCCAGTCTGCAATGGCAATGGCTGCCATCATCAGCTCATAATAGGCTCCTGAAAGCAGGCTTCCCGTTGTAAAAGTTAACGCCGCACAAAATGTGGGCAGCAGAACCTTCATAAATCCTGTCAATGACTTCAGCACATTCGTGATAATGCCAGCAGTCATGATAAATGACGTCATCATCAGTGTCATCAGCAATGTATACGTCAGATAAAACCCGGTCTCTGCCACCTGTTCTTTTGAAAATGCCATGGCAAAATTCGTAAAAATCGCACCTATGACAGCAAAACAGGCAATTTTAAACAACAGCTGCTGATTCTCATAAATACCGCCTGCGATCTGCTCTTTGATCATCTGTCCAAACATCTGTCCGGCACTGTCAAGGCTCCCTTTCATCAGTGCCTGCAAAATTTCTTTAAAGGATATGGAAGATTTGACGGTCATTGCCTCCGAAACAGCTTTTTCTATATCCGAAAAATCTCCCAGCATGTCCAGTGAAAACGCTGTCTGATCCTCTGCTGTTGTCTGATCTGCTTCCTA
>JBNMJG010000081.1:0-5835 GCA_050873705.1 Coprococcus sp.
ACCTGGCTGCCGATGTGGCGGCGTTCTTCCTTCGGCATGGCTTTCAGATCGATGGGGTCACCGAATTCAATAACAACGGTGGAAGCTTTGATAAATGGAATGTGGTTTTCAAAAACATTTTCCGTATTGGTAATGGCCACCGGAATGATCAGACAGCCGGATTTCTCAGCAATCTTGAAACTGCCTTCCTTAAATTCCAGCATTTCATCGCCAGGGGTACGTGTACCTTCCGGGAAGATGCAGATGGAACAGCCGTCTTTGACGGTGGCAATACAGTTGAGGATGGTCTTTAAACCTTCCTTGATATTCTCACGGTCAAGGAACTGACAGTTCATATAGCGCATCCAGCGTCGGATAAAAGGAATCCTCTCCAGCTCTTTCTTGGCCACAAAACCGGTGGTATTGTTGGTCAGGGGGTACAATGTCACGATATCGAAATAGCTTCGATGATTGGAAACATAGAGGACTGCCTGATCCTTTGGAACTTTTTCCTGGCCTTTGACGATCAGATGAATACCGGAGAGCCAGATAATGATCTTCAATGCCGTTGTAACAATGATAAAAGAACTGCGTTCTTTCTTATGGATGTCGAAATGTCCGATGATGGCTTCAATCAGGTACAGCGGGATGCTGACAATGAAGAAGCAGATCAGGAACAAAAGGACAAGGATTGTACGAATCATGCTTTGACCTCCATACGTGCGCGGTCACGGCCGTAAACTTCACTGATGGTCTTTAATGCTTCCGCCAGTTCCGGTGAGAGTCTGTCCGCCGTGTAGCGCCATGCCCAATTGCCTGCAGCAGCACCCGGCGTATTCATACGGCAGTCACTTCCGAAGCCGAAGAGATCCTGAAGCGGGAAGATCGCGTAGCGGGCAGTGGAGCCAAGGGCTGTACGGATGAAATCCCAGTGAATGTTGCTGCCGTCACAGTTCATATAGCGGCGGACCTTGTCACGGCATTTCTCATCAGCTTCAAGATACCAGCCAACGGTTGTATCATTGTCGTGGGTACCTGTGTAGCAGATACAGTTTTCAGGGTAGAGATAAGGCAGAAAATCGCTTTCTGCGGTATCATTGAAGGCAAACTGAAGTACCTTCATACCCGGGAAATGGAAAGTATCACGAAGCTTTTCAACCTGAGGGGTGATCACACCGAGATCTTCTGCAAAAATCGGAAGGCCTTTGCCAAGTTCCTTCTCGATCGCACGGAAAAGGGAAGCTCCCGGACCTTTGATCCATTTGCCGTTAACAGCTGTTTCATCGCCGTACGGTACGGACCAGTAAGCTTCAAAACCGCGGAAATGGTCAATACGCAGGTAATCCACAAGCTGAAGCTGCTGACGAATGCGGGAGATCCACCATGCATAACCGGTTTTCTTGTGTTCTGTCCAATTGTAGAGCGGATTGCCCCAGAGCTGACCGGTTTTTGAAAAATAATCCGGCGGTACACCGGCAACAGCTGTCGGGAAGCCTTTGCTGTCAAGCTTAAACAGGGACTGGTTCGCCCAGACATCGGCACTGTCCGGTGAAACGAAGATAGGAATATCACCGATGACGGAGATGCCCTTCTTGTTGGCGTAAAGTTTCAGATCATGCCACTGTTTGAAGAAAATGAACTGAATGAACTGGTAGTAGCGGATGCTGTCAGCCAGTTCTGTCAGTGCAGTCTTTCGGGTCTTGGCATCAAGAACCTGATACTGGGGCTCCCATTCATGCCAGGAGCGGCCCTGATGCAGATCTTTGAGAGACATAAACAGAGCATAGTCTTCCAGCCAGTCTTTTTCAGTGCGGCAGAAATGATTAAAGGCTTTATGAAGAGCCTTGTTTTCTGAAGCAATAAAGTGCGCACAGGCTTTGTGAAGCAGTGCGGTCTTATAAGTGATCACATTGCCGTATTCAACAGAATAATTGTTGAAATCCGGTACATCCGCCAGATCATCCTTCTCAAGAAGTCCTTCTTTCAGAAGCAGATCTGGACTGATAAGCAGCGGCTGACCCGCAAAGGCTGAAAATGCCTGATAGGGTGAGTCACCGAAACCTGTTGGTCCTAACGGCAGACATTGCCACAGGGTCTGTCCGGCGTCATATAAAAAGTCGATAAAAGCATAGGCACCATCACCGAGATCACCGATACCGTAAGGGCTCGGGAAAGAAGTCGGATGAACAAGGATGCCGCTGTAGCGCGGACGGGGCGCCTTTTTTATTTCCTGAACATTCATGATTGATTACCTCCCAGTTGTTGATCGTTCAAAATATAGATAAGATTCAGGACTCATTGTCAGGTCCTGATATGGATTTCTCATTTATTATACACGATAAATGAATAAATGCATAGTCTATAATCAGAAGCCTATCAGCAGGGGGAAAATCAGATGGCATATAATTATAATCGGAATTGTCCGCCGTGCGGCAGACCGCCTTACAGAGATCCGTGGGGACCGCCGCCACCGCCGGGGCCTGGCAGACCGCCTTATCCGGGGCCATGGGGACCGCCGCCACCGCCGGGAAACGGCAGACCGCCTTATCCGGGGCCAGGGGGACCACCGCCGCCGGGAAATGGCAGACCGCCTTATCCGGATCATCGGCGAATGTCATCGGAGGCTCAGGATATATCAAAGATGTGCCCGTCGGGGAGAGTCTGTGAGACTGAAAAAAATGCGGAGCCGGAGGATTTGTATATGACTGATATGCAGGAACCGGGGCAGATGGAGGAAGACTGGCTGTATATGAAACAGTTATATCCGAATACAGCAAGGAAACTGGTGCCTTATATTGAAGATGCGGCAGATCGCCTTGAATATGAAAATAGTCTGATGTTTGATGTTTATCCGGACCGGATTGCAGTGGAGCAGGTAGTGAAAGAAATTATTGCCGTGGTTCAGGAAAATGAACCGATACTTCTTGTAATGCCTGAAGCGGAGAATGGACAGAATGAGGATCAGACATGGAGCAGCTGTGTGGAGGAAATGATACAGATCATGCTGCTGGGTGAAATGCATCACAGAAGGTGGCGCTATCAGCAGATGAACCGCAGAAATTATTAAGAAAATGTTTCAGCATAATTTACAGACGGAAAATGTTATGTTAAACTATAGAATTGAATCATAGTTATCAGACATTGCGCCGGCGCTCTGCGGAACTCCGGCGTTTCTTAAAATTATAGATAAGGTGTTTAGATGAATCAGATAGAAGAATTATTGAAACGGGTACTGACGTCGCTTTTGGTGGACATGGTCATCAGCGGAGCAAGAGTCGGCGGAGAGTTTTTAAAGATTAAGATACGGCCTGTCATGATTAGGGGTATCCTGTATTTTCAGGTGTCAAAATATACAGACAAACAGGTTTTTCATGAGAATCTCACAGCAGAGGAAGCCGCGCAGTCCATTGCAGGGTGGATCATGAATGACTTCAGGCAGGCACAGATCAGAACACAGGATGAGATGGTGACGGTTCTGGTCAGCAAAAAAGGAAAATTAACCATCAAAACCAGGAAGATGGCCTGTGCAGGTCCGCAGGATCTGGAGCATAACCGCAAGAAGAAGTACATTATTGAAGAGGGAACGAAGGTACCTTTTATGGTTGATCTGGGTGTTATGACGGAAAGCGGGAAGATTGTGAGAACACGATATGATAAGTATCGTCAGATCAACCGGTTTCTGGAGTTTATTGAAGACATACTTCCGGAACTTCCGACAGACCGGACAGTGCATATCATTGATTTCGGATGCGGCAAATCTTATCTTACATTTGCCATGTATTATTATCTGAAGGTTTTAAAACATTATGATATCCGGATTACCGGGCTGGATCTGAAGAAAAAGGTCATCGAAGATTGTCAGTCTCTGGCAGAGCAATATGGTTATGACGGTCTGCAGTTTTTATGCGGTGATATTGCCGATTATAACGGTACAGATGAGGTGGATATGGTTGTGACGCTTCATGCCTGTGACACCGCAACAGATTATGCATTATACAAGGCTGTCAAATGGCATGCTTCAGTGATCTTATCTGTGCCTTGCTGTCAGCATGAACTGAATCAGAAGATGCAGTGTGAGACATTGTCAGGGACGTTTCAGTATGGACTGATCAAGGAGCGTACGGCAGCACTTATGACAGATGCCATGCGGGGGCAGCTGCTTGAAATGAAGGGCTATAAGACGCAGCTGCTTGAATTTATAGATATGGAACATACACCGAAGAATATTCTGATCCGGGCGGTGAAATCTAAGGGGCTCCTGCCGAAAGCCGCAAGAAAACAGCAGGCTGACAGATACAGGGCATGCAGAGATTTCTTTGGTGCAGAGCTGACTCTTGAAAAACTTTTCAATGAAATGGAAGGGGAGACGGCTTATGAGCAGGACTAAGAAATTCATACTGACGTTTCTGGCCTATCTGGCGGCGTTTATTGCCTCTGTCTGTGTCAGCAGTTTTGTTTTAAATAGCGGGACAGTAAGCGGTGAACTGCAGCAGACAAAAGCAAGCCTTCCGGTGCTTTATGTGAAGACAGGCGGACAGTTTATCAATGAGATGCATGGCTATACAGAGCCGGTGGATGCCGGTTATTACCGTGATACATTGACACCGGTGGGGGAGAGTAAAACCATTAACCTGAGTATGAGTACGTATGATCATATCATTTCATCGGCAAGTTATGAGCTGTATAACGATCAGTACACAGAAGTGGTTGAATCGGGAGAGTGTACGAATCTCGAGAATGCCAATGCAATGGTACAAATGCAGATCCTTTTCAAAAATAATCTGTATTCCAATAGAGAGTATTGCCTGCATATCATGCTGACAGATGATAAGGGAACAGTTTACCACTATTATACAAGAGTGCGTTACGGGTCGGATTTGAAAGCGGCAGAGAAATTGAAGTTCGTTTTGGATTTTAATGAGGCAACTTTCAATAAGGACAGTATGGATGATATCAGCAGTTATCTTGAAACTTCTTCATCAGCTTCCAGTACAGATATGAGTCTTGTGACATTATATTCGTCAGCGGATGCAGTGACATGGGGCAGTATGGAGCCTTATAGAACAAGTGAAGTGTCGATCCGGCTGAAAGAGATTAATACCGAGACCGCTGCCTTTACACTGTCTTATACCATAGAGTCTTCGGCGGATGATCTCAATACTTTTTATAACGTGGAAGAGTATTATCGATTAAGATGGACAGATTCCAAGATTTATTTGCTGGATTTTGAGAGACAGATGTCAGAGGATATGAATTTGTCAGAGGTCAGCATAGACAGCGGTGCACTTCGATTAGGTATCGGCAGTGCGGATGATGTTCAGTATGCCGTTTACGGAACACAGGAGCAGCAGTATACGTATATTGTTTCCAATGGACAGCTATGGCTTTATGACGGCACCAACAAGATTTTGACGAAAGTCTATGCGGATGCGGATGAGGGCCATAATTGCGGTCATGAGGATGATTGTGAGATCAAGGTCATTCACGCAGATCCGGATACCGGCGATTTATATTTTATTGTTTACGGCTATATGCACTCGGGAAATTATGAGGGCAGAGAAGGCATTATGGTCAATCATTTCAGTCATGGAGATGTCATGCTGGAAGAGATGGTCTTTATACCTTTTGACAAAGGCTTCGAGCAGATGAGAAGCGGTCTTGAGGAGCTGGCTTATATGAACAGCAATAACGAGGCTTATCTGATGTTGGAAGATTGTGTTTATAAAATTGATGTTTCACTCGGAAGAATGGAGAAAGCCTGGGATAATCTGAACAGCAGTAATTGCACAGCTTCTGATAAAGGCATTTTTGTCATGAGCGAGGGTGGCAATGATTACGGCGGCGACAGTTTAAAGC
>JBNMJG010000082.1:0-5814 GCA_050873705.1 Coprococcus sp.
CTGTGTATGTATCGCAGCATGGAAATTTTATGACAATTATCAGGAAAAGCATGGCCCGTATATCACTGTAGGCAGCCATGAAATTCAGAAAGCCGAATTTGATTATTACTATTACAGCAGTCTGAATTCATTTGCTTCCACATATGGCAGTTATCTGTCTTACTTCGGTCTGGATACATCCAAGCCGTTGGATCAGCAGCAGTATTCCGACACAATGACATGGGATGATTATTTCCAGCAGCAGGCAGTTAATCAGCTGAAGAATGTTTACGCACTGACAGACGAAGCCAATGAAAAAGGCTTTGAATACGATGCATCATCTGATTATGATGATATGGTGGCATCCATTAAGTCTTATGCCCAGCAGCAGGGCGTCAGTGAAGATGAATACTGCAAGTCTGTATTCGGCAACGATGCGACACTTGAAGGTATCAAGCCTTATGTAGAGATGAGCGGTCTTGCATCTGCTTATTACAATGATGTCAAAGACAATATCGAAGTTACAGATGATGAGATCAATACTTACTATGATGAGAACAAAGATAATTATGATTCTGTAGATTACAGAGTCTGCAAGATCGAAGCAGATATGCCTGAAGAAGAGACTGAAGCTGAAACAGAAGCTGCGCAGACAGAAACAGCAGCAGAGACAGCTTCTGAGACTGCATCAGAAAGTACTTCCGAAACAGCTGTGACTGAGAGTCAGACAGAGACAGAATCTGAGACGATGAGTGCTGAAGAAAGCGAAGCTGCTGCAAAGGCAGAAGAAGAAGCGAAGGCTGCAGCAATGGCAGATGCCAAAGCAAAAGCTGACGAGATGCTTTCCAAGATCAAGGACGAGGCTTCTTTTGAGAAAGTTTATGATAAGTACGCATCTGATACAACCGTGGATTCTCTGAATACAGATAAGAAGAAGTCTTCTATCAGCCCGACAGCTGTAGCAGACTGGTTATTTGATGCATCACGCCAGGCAGGCGATACAACTGTGATCGAAGATACTGCCAACAATACATATTATGTTGTTTACTTCAAAGACAGATATCTTGACCATGTCAAGACTGTTGATGTTCGTCAGATCCTGATCAGCGCAGATACTTCATCCGCCGAAGCGACAGAGACAGCAGAGACAGAAACAACTGCAGCAGGCGAGACAGAGACAGCTGAGACAGAATCCGCAGAAGCACAGGAACAGGCTAAGGAAGATGCAAAGGCAGCTGCCAAGACAAAGGCTGAACAGATCTTGAAAGACTGGAAGAGCGGTGACGCGACAGAAGACAGCTTTGCAGAACTTGCCAAGACATACAGCGACGATACAGGTTCCAACACGAATGGCGGTCTGTATGAAGAAGTCAAAGAAGGTCAGATGGTGACAAACTTCAATGACTGGTGCTTCGACTCTTCACGTAAGCCGGGTGATACAGGTATCGTAGAATCCGATTATGGTTACCATATCATTTACTTTATTGGTGATGATGCAGAAGAATGGCATGTGAATATCAAAGACACTATCACATCCAATAAGCTGAATGATTATATGTCAAATCTGACAGCAGATGTAGAAGTTAAGGACAGCAGACATCATGTAGCTTACCTGCATGAGACAGAGGCAGCAACAGAGACAGCTTCTGAAACAGATACTGCGGCATCTACAGAGAGTGCAGCAGGTGAAAGCGCAGCAGAGACAGCAGCTTCCGAAACAGAAACTGCAGCTGCAGCAGAAACAACAACAGAAACTGCTGAAACAGCAGCTAAATAATAAACGATATCAATGATAAATCCCCGGAGGTATTCCTTCGGGGATTTTGCTGTTTAGTATGGAGTTTTTATTAAATACTCTAGAAAACAATTATATTTGCTATACGCGTGCAGTTATTAATGAAATGATGGACTAGTCATATGCTGCATCCTGCATATTCGTTGCGGAGAGATTTGCTCCGGCAAAATTAGCTCCAAGAAGGCATGACCTGGAGAGATTTGCGCCGGTAAGATTCGCGCCGCGCAGATCAGCACCGAAAAGGTTCGCATAGCGAAGGTCAGCGTCAGAAAGATTGGCATCGCGCAAATCTGCGCCGGAAAGATTAGCCCAAGAAAAATCGGCCTTAGAAAGGTCGGCGCCGCGCAGATTCACTTCGGAAAGGTTGGCCTTATAAAACTTTCCATTAGGGAAACGGACATTTTGCATATTGGCGTAAAAAAGATTTGATTCTGACACATTCGTATAATCATAAGCGATATCATGCCAATCTGTGCAGCAAAAATTCATGCTGCCGCAATAGTCATAGTATGAATCAGCGGGAAGAATACAGCCGCTGAAATCGGCACGCATATTCTCCCAGCCATCACAATCTTCTTCTTGCCAATGGATATGCTGTTCCCATATAATTTCACTCATGTCCTCAGAGGTGATACGGTGCATCTGGCTTCCGTCTGTTCTGTTTTGGGCAAAACGAATCCATACAGCAGGTCGGATAAAAACATCATCACTATTCTTGAAAGCCTGCAGAATATCTCCGTTTGTGTAGATGATGGAAGCTTCTTTACTGATATCTGAGGAACGAAGCCACCAACTATATGGTTCCTTAGGAGAAAAGTCAACGTGTCCTGCCAAATAACTGTAGCTATTGTCATAACAATCGATGACATATGGTGTTGGAGAACTTAAACGGGTCTCTGGAAAGGGAAGATATTTTTCCACTTCCTCTGAGCTGAGTATAAAGATATTGTCCATGATGCCGGGGGCTGTTTCATATTCCTGAATCATCATTTGTTCTGCTTCGCTGAAGTATTCATAGAATAATTTATTCAGACTGGAGCGGAGTGAAGATGTTCCCCATGTGACATCGGATTGGCTGTAGCCATTATTCTCCAGGCAATAACGGCTCAGAAGAAGCGCCCGATTATCTTCAATGGCAATGACCCGCCATTCTATAGAGGTTTCGTGCCAATCATATAATTTATATTCAGAAGGGGATTTTCGTTGATGGCATGTTCCCAATTTGACATACTGACCGACTTTAAGGTGCGGCTGTGTGTTTTCCATAATGATAACTCCTTATTTTCTGCGGGTTAAGAGACACACGGTTTCCATATGTGTTGTGAACGGGAACATGTCCACCGGCTGAATTTTCTCAGCTGTATACTGATGCTTCTTGAAGAATTCCAAATCTCTTGCCAGTGTTTCCGGATTGCAGGAGATATAAACAATACGGTCCGGATTCAGGGAGATAGCAGATGCCATGAAGGACTGTGTGGAACCGGCTCTCGGAGGATCCATGAAGATCACATCGGCTTTGGCATTCTGTTCCTGCATTTCGTTTAAGAAACGTTCAGCATCATTCTGATAGAAAGTGATGTTATTCACGTTGTTATGGCGGGCGTTGTTTCTGGCGTCTTTCACAGAGGCTGGATTTAATTCCACGCCGATAACGGATTTGGCCTTGTCAGCGGCGATGATGCTGATGGTTCCGATACCGCAGTAAGCATCTACAACGGTTTCTTTGCCTGTCAAGCCGGCGTAATCCATGGCTGTCCGGTAAAGAATTTCTGTCTGAACCGGATTCACCTGATAGAAAGCAGATGGTGAAATGGCAAATGTATGGCCGCACAATGTATCAACAATAAAGCCTTTGCCGTAAAGGGTGATATTGCGTTCTCCCAGAACCATGCTGGTATTCTGGTCATTGACGTTGAGAATCACGGTTGTAATCTCAGGGTGGTCTTTTCTGAGAGCCTTGACAAAATTATTCTTAGAAGGGAAAACAGGAGAGGATGCAACCAGGACGACCATGATCTCACCGCTTGTAAAACCACGGCGGATTAAGACGTGTCTGAGCAGTCCGTAGCCTGAATCCTCGTTGTAAGTTTTAATTTTGAAAGATTTCAGAAGGCCGCGGATTGTCTGGATAATCGCATCGGATTTCTCATCATCAATGAGACAGCTTTCCACAGGGACAACTTTGTGGGTGCCCTCCTGATAAGTACCGGCGATGGCTTTGCCTTTTTCAAATGCAAAGACGGCATGAACTTTGTTGCGGTAATGGAGCGGGTCCTTCATGCCGATGATCGGAAGTACCGGTCCAAACTTGCCAAGGAGCATGTTGGCCTGTCGCTGTTTCAGAGATAACTGTTTTTTGTAAGCCATGCCCTGATATTGACAGCCGCCGCATTTCTTGTGGACAGGACAGACATCAGCGTTTTGAGGAACTGCCGCAGATGCCTTTTTAAATGTCGCGGATATCTTTTTATATGAAGATTTGGCATCGGAAACTTTTTTGTCTGCGGTTTGTTTATGAGGTCTGCTGTTATAGGCATTCATTTTTTTTGAATCACTCTGCTTTGAAAAATGGGATGATTTTTTGTTGCTGTACATAATATTTAAACTCCTTCGTTGTCAAATGGCGGAATGAAACTTTCTTTGGCAGTTTCACCTTCCTGGATAAAACCGTTTTCGACACCGATGTCAATGGCGTAGTCAACCAATGCATCATAATCGGAAGCGGAAATCGTATGATTGAGTTCCGGGTAATCTGAAAGCAGTTCAGAAACCGGAGTGAATTGATTCATGATACTGATATAAATCTTGTCTCCGTAGGTCTCGTGGAGATAGTGAATGACTTTTCTGGAATCTTCCATGCAGCCGGGCAGGGTCAGATGCCGGACAATGATGCCCTTTTGAATGATACCGTTGTCATCAAAGACGGGATCGCCGGTTTGCTCATACATGAATTGAAGCGCCTGACAGGCCACTGTAAAATAGTCCGGTGCATAGGAATATTTTCTGGATAATTCAGGACTGAAATACTTAAAATCCGGCAGCCAGACATCGACATAATCGGAAAGAATACGCAGGGCAGTCAGAGAAGAGTAGCCGCTGCAGTTGCAGATAATCGGCAGATGCATTCCTTTTGACTTGGCCATATCAAGGGCCAGTGCAATGGATGGTGCATAGTGTTCCGGGGTGACAAGATTGATATTGTTGGCACCCTTTGCCTGCAGTTCCAGAAAAATATCGGCCAGTCTCCCTATAGAAATGGTCTTGCCGCTCTGACCGGCGGCAATGGCATGATTCTGGCAGAAGACACAGCCCACACTGCATCCGGAAAAAAAGACGGCGCCGGAGCCTGCTTCACCTGAAATACAGGGTTCTTCCCACATATGAAGTGCAGCCCGGGCAACCTTGAGATCGGCGGGCGTATGACAGAATCCGGTTTGTCCGTGTTGTCTGTCAGCTTTGCAGTTCCTGGGACAAAGCTGACAGGATGTATATAAATCTAATAGTGACATAGATCACACTCCGTTGTTTAAGTGCTGCACAAATATGCGCAGTTGTATGATTTATAATAAGAATACTTCCATTTAAATACCTATGAAATTGTAGCACACTCTGTCAGAAAATACTAGTACATCGTTTTGTAAATAACTGGTCTGAGGATAAAAGGACTAAAAAGCTATTTGAGAGTCTATACTATTATAAAAGAGTTGGCAGCTGTCTGGAAAGACGGCGGAAAGGATAGAGAAATGATAGCCTTATGTAAGTTCCTGTTCCTATTTGTATTCGGCGGCAGCATTTATTATGGCATTGAAATGTTTACCCGGGGATTTTCCCATTGGAGTATGTTTGTTCTGGGCGGCATCTGTTTTATTTTGTGCGGACTGCTTAACGAGAAGCAGAGGGGCAGATATACGCTGCTGCAGCAAATGTTTCTGTCAATGCTGATGATCACTTTTCTAGAATTCTGTGCAGGGGTGATCTTGAATCTGTGGCTGAAACTGGATATATGGGATTATAGTCGGGTGCCCTTTAATGTTTATGGA
>JBNMJG010000083.1:0-5804 GCA_050873705.1 Coprococcus sp.
GATTTAATACTGTATTTAAATCATTCACACCCATCTGACCCGGAGCAGAAGCTTTGCCTGCTGCACCGAATGTCAGTGCAGAACCGAAGACTTCACCGCAGAGACGGCTGATCACACCGGTACCTGCCATAGACATGGTAATGATCGGTCTATCCGCATACAGTCTGTTCATCTCTTCTGTTGCAGAAAGCAATGTCAGTACATCCAGTTTGCTCTGAGGCATCACTGCAATCTTTGGAATGTCTGCACCAAGATCCTGCATTTTGCGAAGACGTCCGACAATATCATCCTTATCCGGTGTCTTGTCAAAATCATGGTTGGAAGCAACAACTTTGACGCCGCAGGCGTGAGCTGCTTCAATGATCTCTTTCACCACTTCATCACCTGTAAATGCTTCCACATCCACCAGATCCACATTGCCTGTTGCTGCGATTTCCTTGTTCAGTTTTGCATAATCCGCTGCTTCAATGGCCTTCTCGCCGCCCTCTTTGGATGTACGGAAGGTAAAAAGGATCGGTGTCTCTTTTAAAACCTGACGAAGGTCTTTCAGCACATCCTTCACCTTCTCAATATCAAAAACATTTTCAAACCAGTCCACACGCCACTCAACAACATCTACCGGGATATTGTCAAATGTTTTGGCTTCATTAATAATGTCTTCTTTTGTCACGCCGACAATTGGCACACAGATCTTCGGAATACCTTCGCCGATTTTAATATTTCTAACTTCTACTGCTTTCATACTCTCAGACTCCTCTTTTTTATTGTTCTGTCTTCGCTAAAAGACTGCCGTATCTCACATTGACAAAAACTGCCAGCAGCACACCGATAACAGTAATCACAATGTTCATCATAATCACCTGCATGGATGACATTTTCGCTGCCGCACTTAAAATTGTATAGTTGCACAGACTGGATGCGATCATGACCAGACTGGTAATGGTTCCCTTGATATTCGGGAACAGATCATTCACTGTTGCTGTTGCCATCTGAAGCACACCGCCCGCAGCCGCATAACCGATCACAAATGCCCCCACAAAGCAGATCATCGGTGTTTTCACCAGATAAACAAGTACAAGCATCACAACAGAAATCGCCGGATAGATCACCAGAAAACGTACCTGTTTGAACTTTGTGATAAGTAAGCTTGTTACAACCAGAGCCACCATGGTTCCTGCAGAATAGTAAGTCTGCATCATGGAAACAGATTCAGATGGAATACCTGCAATTTCCTTACCAAATGTCTGGGCACAATTGAGCCACAGCTGGAAAGTCGCTGTACTTGTAAAACCGATCAGAATCAGTGCAATACTTTCCACCGAGAAATTGGCATTTTTCAGACTGCTGATAAAAGACTCTGATTTGGCTGCCGCATTGCCTGCAGGCATCGGTGCAAAGATTGCCAGTACACCAAGAATACCGATGGCAATACCGCCGGCTACCGGCAGTGCTGCATAGGATAAGGAAGTACCTGCTGCTACACCGAGGAAGAACGGCATTAACAGCTGTGCAATGGAGATAAAGAACTTGATACCCATTGTGGCAATACCTGTATACTTATGAATAATCTCTGTCACAGCAGGATAAGTTGCTGTATCCAGGAAGGAATTGGCAATACCGCCGAGAACTGCTGCCACATAGGCCACCTGAATATTAGGTGAAAATGCGATACCTATAAAAAAGATAACATAGGATGCTGCACCAATCAACACTGAAATTCTTCTTCCCAGCTTATCGGACAAAGGTCCTGCAAAAGGAAGAGAAATCAGTCGTCCAAGCCCCAGTGCTGCCGCAACAGCTGTAACTGTCATGACATCACCAACGCCCCACTGGGCAGCCAGCATTTCTTTGACAACCTGCTGGCTTAACAGTGAACAGCCGATACCATGAATAAAATAGTTCAAATAAAGAATGACCACACTTGGTAAATATTTTTTATCCATCTCGATTTCCTTTTCTTCTATATATTATTCGTATTTAATACCCAGGACTTCTTTCATATGTTCAATTGGCATTTCCTTGCCTGTCCAGAGTTTGAATGCTGCTGCACCCTGGAAAAGCATCATACCGAAACCGTTCATGTTCTTGCAGCCAACTTCCTTAGCCATTCTTAAAAGCTCTGTTTCAGCTGGTGCATAAACAGTATCTGTGACAATAAGATCCGGTCTCAGGAAAGATTTGTCCGGAATAACAGCCTTTCCTTCCAGCGGCTTCATACCCACGCCTGTGGCATTGGCAAAAAGGTAGGAATCTGCGATTTCTCTTCTCAGGGCATCCAGATCATCCAGATCATATAATGTTGCCTTGCAGTCTGTCATGGAATTGATCTTCTTCACTGTCTCAACCGCATTGTCCCAGAATTTATCTTTAATATTGAAGATAGACATTTCTTTGACACCGTCAAGGGCTGCCTGAATTTCAATGGCTGTTGCTGCACCGCCGGCACCTGCAATGGTCATCTTCTTGCCGATCACATCAATATCATAATCCTTCAGAGACTGCATGTAACCGATACCATCTGTGATATGGCCGATCAATCTGCCGTTGTCATTGACAATTGTATTGACAGCGCCGCACATCTGAGCTGCCGGTGAAACTTCATCCAGATATTTATGTACCACTGTTTTGTTCGGCATGGATACATTGGAACCAACCAGTTTCAGTGCACGGATGCCTTTCACTGCATCTTCCAGTGTGCTGTTGTCAACTTCGAATGCCAGGTAAGCATAGTCAAGTCCCAGATAAGCGAATGCTTCATTGTGCATTGCCGGTGAACTTGAATGACGAATCGGATATGCCATTAAACCAACTAACTCTGTGTGACCTGTAATTCTCTCTGCCATGATAATTTCTCCTTTTTCACTTTCCAGGGGCTGTTTGAATTTCTCTTTATTTTTGAACAGCCCTTCATCTTATGTTCGTTTCATACGTTTTGTTGTTTGCGACCTGTAACATTTGCCCGTTTGTTATTTTTTAAACAACCTTTGTTGGTTAAATTATAAACAATATTCTCACAATATACAAATACCGATATTGTCACGAATTGATAGCTTCTGACTATCAATTGTGGTACAATAAAACCAGCAAAAACGTATTTTATATCCGACTATATATGGAAGGAGTTTTTTTATGACGCTGAATCAGCTGGAATATTTCCAGACCATTGCAAGACTGCAGCATTTTCATAATGCCGCTGTCGAATTAAATATCGCACAGCCAAGTCTCAGTCGATCCATGGCATTATTAGAACAGGAATTAAACGTCATTCTCTTTGAGAAGAAAGGCCGCGGCATCGTTTTGACGAAAGCCGGGCATGTTTTTCTGGAGCATGTGGACAAGATCATGCATGAAATTCATACTGCTGAGCGCAAGATGCAGGAACTGGCCAACAGTGAAGGCCACATCAATATTGCCTATGTTTTTCCTCTGGCCAACTACTATATCCCCCATATGGTACGTTCCTTCCTGAACGCCAACCCTGGCAGAAATATTACGTTTCAGTTTAATCAGAGCTACACCAAACCCATGATCCGGGGATTAAAAGAGAATGATTTCGACATTATCTTCTGCTCATCCGTTGACAACGAACCTGAAATCTGTTTTGTCCCGATCATCACCCAGGATATGGTTGTTATCACACCGAAGGGTCATCCGCTGACAAGCCACGGCAGTGTTGCCTCTCAGGAACTGGCGAATCATACATTCATCGGATATGAGCGTTACTCCGGTCTCGGAGGTTATACCCGGAATTTCTTCAAAGAGCACAATATTCCTGTCAATATTCTCTGTGAGTGTCCCGACGAGAACTCCATTGCGGCTCTGGTGGCTGAGAACTTCGGTATCGCTCTGGTGGCCAACACGGATACTATTCAACAATTTAACGTTGAAATTTTACCTTTATCTGACATTTCATTAACGCATACCGTCCATATGGGTTACTTGAAGAATCATTATCAGATACCTGTTATCAAAGAATTCATTCAGTTTGTGAAAAAACATACAAACTGATAGCCTGATTCTATCAATTCAACACATAATTGGCATTTGTTTTTATGGGTTTGCCGTTTTATAATGAGAGCATGAAAACGCGGTAAGCCCATACCGCATTTAAACAACCTTTCATGACAAGTTCACGTATTCAGCAATTAGAATTGAAACACTATACATTTTTAATCAAGCAATATACGACTTTATGGAGGGTCCATTTAATGAAAAGCAAATACAAACATATCTTTGAACCATTCACCGTGAAGCATATGACCATCAAAAACCGTATCGTTATGACACCGATGGGTACCAATTACGGCGAGCAGAACGGTGAAATGAGTTTTCTTCACATTAACTATTATGAACAGCGTGCCAAGGGCGGTACCGGTCTTTTGATCGTTGAAAACGCCAGTGTTGACTCCCCACAGGGTTCCAACGGCACTACACAGCTTCGTATCGATCAGGATAACTATCTGCCTCGTCTGTTCAAATTATGCGAATCCGTCCACAAACATGGCGCCTGCATTGCGATCCAGATCAACCATGCCGGTGCTTCTGCTCAGTCTGCACGTATCAACATGCAGCCGGTTTCCGCATCCGATATTCCATCCAAAGAAGGCGGCGAAATTCCTCGTCCCCTTGAAAAAGAAGAAATTTATCATATTGTTAAGAAATACGGTGAAGCAGCCAAACGTGCCCAGATTGCAGGTTTTGATGCCGTGGAAATCCATGCCGGCCATTCTTACCTGATCAGCCAGTTCCTGTCTCCGCTGACCAATAAGCGTACAGACGAATTCGGCGGTTCTCCTGAAAACCGTGCAAGATTCGCCAAACTGGTCATCGAAGAGGTCAGAAAGCAGGTAGGTCCGTTCTTCCCAATCTTCGTCCGCATCAGTGCTGATGAATTTATGCAGGGCGGAAACACACTGGATGACTGTCTGGAATATCTTCAGTATTTCCAGGAAGAAGTGGATGTCTTCGACGTATCTGCAGGCCTTAACGGTTCCATCCAGTACCAGATTGATGCCAACTACCTGCCGGACGGCTGGCGTTCCTACATGGCCAAGGCTGTCAAAGAGCGTTACGGCAAACCATGTATGACTATGGGCAATATCCGCAACCCACAGGTGGCTGAAGATATTCTGGCCAGAGGCGATGCCGACCTCATCGGTATGGGACGCGGACTGATCGCAGATCCTGAATGGGTCAACAAGGTCGAATTCGGCGACGAATGTGACATCCGCAAATGTATCTCCTGTAATATCGGCTGTGCCGGACATCGTATCGGCATTAGCCGTCCAATCAGATGTACCGTCAACCCGGCCGTCAACACCGGTGAAGATTATAAAAAACAGAAAATCAACCGTCCATGCAACGTGGTTGTTATCGGCGGCGGTACGGCCGGTCTTGAAGCTGCATGCACAGCAGCAGAAGTCGGATGCACCACATTCCTCATTGAGAAGAAGCCTCAGCTCGGTGGTCTGGCTGCTATTATCTCCCAGATTCCTGACAAAAAACGTCTGGCAGATTTTCCGAATTACCTGATCCACCGCGCAAGCAAGCTGCATAACCTCTTCGTCTTCACCAATACAGAAGCCGATCTGGCGATGATCAAGAGCATGAACCCGGATATTATTGTCAACGCAACCGGTTCCAATCCGCTGCTGCCGCCAATCAAAGGTCTTCATGAGAACATCGACAAATACGGCGGAAAAGTTTCTTCCATCACCAATATGATCGACCATATCACCGAATACCCTGAAAAGATGAACGGCAAGAAGGTTGTTGTCATCGGCGGCGGTGCTGTTGGTCTGGAC
>JBNMJG010000084.1:0-5802 GCA_050873705.1 Coprococcus sp.
CCGGTGATCATCACCGGACGGATGCCGGCTCTCTTTGCTTCGGCAACCGCTTCCTTTGACTCTTCTCTCGGCGGGTCGATCATGGATACCAGACCTATGAAAATCAGATGATCTTCCTCATCCAATGTCAGCTGCTGGTTAGCTTGTGCCTCCTTATAGGCAAATGCCAGAACCCTCAGCCCCTGTTCTGAAAAAGCCTGGTTTTTGTCTAATATCTCCTTTACGTCCTCCTCAGTGATCGGACGGACTTCATCGCCGATACGGATCCTGTCCGTTCGCTTCAGAAGAATATCCAGAGCACCTTTAACAAGAATGGTGGGAACGCCATGCAGGCGATACTTGGTACTCATCAGTTTTCTGTCTGAATCAAAGGGAATCTCTTCCAGACGAGGCATCATATCTTTCAAAATATCTTCCTTTATGTCCGCTTTTCTTCCCATTTCCAAAAGTGCCACTTCCGTCGGATCACCGATACTCTGTCCCTCCACAATGGCAGAATCATTGGTGAGAATCGCATCATAGAGCAGATACCGATGAGACTGCTGCTTCAGATCCAGTTCATCCGCACCAAAAGTCTGATGATTCATATAGATCTGCTGAACCGTCATCTTATTCTGTGTCAGTGTTCCGGTTTTATCCGAACAGATGACTGATACACATCCAAGACTCTCCACCGCTTTCAGATCTTTGATAATGGCATGCTCTTTGGCCATCTTCTGGGTACCCATGGCCTGAACAATAGTGACAATAGAGCTTAGTGCCTCAGGAATCGCAGCTACCGCCAGCGCCACTGCAAACATCAGGGCATCAAGCACCGGCATCTTTCTGTACAGACTCAAAACAAACACAACTGCACTGATGATCATGATAACAATCGCCAGCTGGCTGCCGAATTTGTCAAGGCTCACCTGCAGCGGTGTTTTCTTCTCCTTGGTGGCATTCATCAGGGCCGCGATCTTGCCGATCTCTGTCTCCATGCCTGTGGCTGTCACCAGCACAACTGCACGGCCTCCTGTTACAAGACTGCCTGAGTAAACCATATTGATGCGGTCTCCCAGTGCCTGTTCTCCCTCAAGAACAACTGCTTTCTTCTCAACATTGGTGGATTCCCCGGTGAGTGAACTTTCATTCACCTGCAGTGAATAGCTCTCAAGGATTCTGCCGTCCGCTGTCACCAGATCCCCTGCTTCAAGAAGCAGGATATCCCCTTTGACAACCTGTGCTGAAGGAATTTCTCCCTTCACACCGCCCCTGAGTACCTTCGCTGTCGGTGCTGACAGCGTTTTCAGACTTGCAAGAGATTTCTCTGCTTTTTCATGCTGCACCGTACCAAGAATCGCATTCATAGTGATGACTGCAAAGATAACAATGGTACTCTCCACATTGCCTGAAACCATAGAAATAATGGCTGCAATGATAAGTATAATGACCAGAAGATCCGCAAACTGCTCCGCAAATACTCTCAGTGCACTTTTCTTCTTTGTCTCCTGAAGAACATTCTCCCCATTCGCTTTCAGCAATGCTTCTGCCTTCTCACTGCTCAGGCCGTTTTTATCAGTCTCCAGCGTTTTTAGGACTTCCTCTTCATTCATCTGATACCATTCTTTCATCCTTCTTCCTCCTTTCAGACTGCCTGTTTTCAAACTTCCCTGTTTTTCATTTTTCATACACTTAGATCCATATAAAAGAAAAAGACTTTCAATGTATGATAACAGAAAATATCTGCCGTCATACATCAAAAGTCTTGTAACCATCATGGCATATATTACCAGACTGCTCTGCAAATCTGCAAACAGCCGCGATTGTTGATAATATATTAAAACTACTCCCCTTTGATGACGCAATGCCATCAATATTCAGTTGTAATTTATCTAAGGTTCTAACAGTTTAACGCATTTTGCGGCTGCTGTCAACCCTTATTCTTCTTCCATATTGGCCAGTTTTGCAGCCTGGTCTGCTGCGATCAGACTGTCAATGATCTCATCCAGATCACCGTTCATAATATCCCCCAGTCTGTATAATGTCAGTTTGATACGATGCTCTGTACAGCGTCCCTGTGGGAAGTTGTATGTTCTGATCTTCTCGGATCTGTCGCCTGTACCTACCTGATTCTTACGCAGGGCAGCTTCTTCTGCGTGCTTCTTCTCGATCTCGATCTCGAGAAGTTTGGAACGCAGTAATCTGAAAGCTTTCTCTTTGTTCTGCAGCTGTGACTTCTCTGTCTGGCTGTAGATAACGATACCTGTCGGATTATGTGTCAGACGCACTGCGGAGTCTGTTGTATTGACACACTGACCGCCGTTGCCGGAGGCACGCATAACATCAATACGTACATCATTCATATCGATCTCAACATCCACTTCCTCAGCTTCCGGCATAATGGCTACAGTGACTGTAGAAGTATGGATACGGCCGCCGGATTCAGTTTCAGGCACTCGCTGTACACGATGTACACCGGATTCGAACTTCATACGGGAGTAAACATGATCACCGCTGACCATGAAGACGCACTCCTTGAAGCCGCCGATACCGTTCTCGCTGACGTCCATCATCTCAATCTTCCAGCGCTTGGATTCGGCATACTTGGAATACATACGGAAAAGTTCCGCTGCAAAAAGGGCTGCCTCGTCACCGCCTGCGCCGGCTCTGATCTCCACGATAACGTTCTTCTCATCCATCGGATCCTTAGGGATCAGAAGGACCTTCAGCTCCTGCTCGATCTTTGTGATATTGGACTTTGCTTCGGAAAGCTCTTCCTTGAGCATTTCCTTCATCTCTTCATCATCTTCAGCTTCAAGCATCTCAAGACTGTCATCAATTGTCTGCTTTGTGTTCTTATATTCTGTATACTTCTCTACAAGGGGCTGCAGATCACTCTGCTCTTTCATCAGCTTGCGGAAATGCTTCTGATCATTGACAACGTCCGGATCATTTAACTCTTCCATGATCTGCTGATATCTGATCAAAATATCATCTAATCTATCAAACATTGTTATTTACCTCCATCTTCTGCAGCTTTCACTGCATAAACAACTCTGTCCAGACCGGCCAGATCTTTCTTCACGTGTATATCTTTAAATCCTGCCTGATCAAGAAGCTGTGAAACAGCCTCCCACTGATCATAACCGATTTCAAAAAGCAGTGAACCGCCGGGTACAAGATACCTTCCCGATTCTTCTGCCAGTTTTCTATAAAAAAGGAGTCCATCCTTGCTGCCATCCAATGCCAGATGGGGTTCATGATCTCTGACCTCGCGCATGAGATCTTCAATATCCTCTGTGGGAATATAAGGCGGATTAGAAACAATCATATCAAAGACGCCTTCAACGGATTCGAAGAGATCACTGTGCACAAGTCTCACCTGAGACAATCCCAGATGTTCTCTGTTTCTCTCAGCCACCTTCAACGCACCTTCTGAAATATCCGCACCGACTCCTTCTGCCACCGTTCCAAGCTTTGCAAGGCTTAAAAGAATGCATCCCGAACCGGTACACATATCCAGCAGTCTGCACTCCGGCTTCATCATCAATAAAGCAGTCTCCACCAACACTTCTGTATCCTGTCTCGGGATCAGTACATTCTCATTGACAAAAAAGGGCAGTCCCATGAATTCCGTGCTTCCCGTCAGATACTGCACCGGGCAGCCTTCGCTTCTCTGACGTATCAGTGCCTGATAATCAGCACTTTGCTTCATCTGCTCCTCATCAAAAGGATCATTCCTTCTCATGAGAAAATCCACACGGCTGATACCGTAAATATATTCCAGCAGATACCATGCATCCACAGATGTATTATCCACATTGTGTGCTGTCAGTTCATCGGTTCCCCATTTCAAAAGGCTATCATAACTCCACGGCATCATGGCTGACTCACTCCTGCTTTCGATCCTGTTCCTGCCTGTTCTGAAGCACCCGCCGCTGCATTCTCTGCCTGGAACTGTCTCCAGTCATAAATCGCTTCAATAGAAGCAATGGCAACTTCCAGCATCTCCAGATCCGGTTCGCGGGTTGTCAGCTTCTGAAGCATCAGTCCCGGCTTGCTGACAATATTCACCAGACAGGACTCGCTTCTGCCTGCCCACTGAATGATCTCATAGGAAACACCTGCGATCACCGGAACAAGAATGACACGAAGTACAATCTTCAGCGCCATATTGTCCACACGGATAAACATAAAACAGATGATACTGACAACCATAACGATCAGCAGGAAACTTGTTCCGCATCTCTTATGCAGTCTTGAATACTTCGCAGCATTCTCCGGCGTCAGTTCAGCGCCATGCTCAATACAGTTAATAGTCTTATGTTCCGCACCATGGTACATAAAAACTCTCTGTATATCTTTCATCTGTGAAATAGCTACAATATAAATAAAGAAAATCGCAATTCGGATCAGGCCTTCGATCACTGCCAGTGCCATTGGACTCTTGATCACCCTGCCGAATAAGGATGAAATAAAAAACGGTGTCAGCATGAATAAAACAACAGCGATCACAACGGATAAGGCCACTGTCAATCCCATAAATACGGCATCGGACTTGCCGTCCTTATCCTTCGCCTTCTCTTTCTCTGCTTCCTCTTCATCCTCATAAAAGCTGGCTGAGTAAGTCAGTGTGGACATGCCCAGCACCAGTGAATCAATAAATGACAGCACACCTCTGATAATCGGAATCTTCTTCGTATGCCACTTCGCATTGAGACCGATAAACTGATCCTTCTTGACTTCTATTGTCTGATCCGGCTTCCTGACTGCCACTGCATAGTCATTGCCATTACGCATCATGACCCCTTCAATGACGGCCTGTCCGCCGATAGTCGCATATCGCATATACTCCTCCTACTGGCGGGATAAAACACTTCTCACATGCCTCACCCGCTGCCACGGAAAATATGTCTTTTCCGTATGAAAAAACAGGGCTGTCGCATCTGCTGATCTCTGCACCGATCTCCACGATATGGACAATCCGGATGGCAGAGGATCTGTCGAAATGGTGCGGCAGCCCCGTCTATCGTCTAATTATGCCTGCTTGATGCCATACTTACGATTGAACTTATCAATACGTCCGCGAGCAGAAGCAGCTTTCTGCTGGCCTGTGTAGAATGAATGACACTTAGAACAGATTTCTACGTGGATTTCAGGTTTTGTGGAACCTGTTACGAATTCGTTACCACAGTTGCATGTTACCTTTGCCTGATAATACTTAGGATGGATTCCTTCTCTCATCTTATTCACCTCACTAATATTCTTTCCTGATTGCCAACCAGGAATAATCACTTGAGTTATCTCAAATCGGGCTTCTCTGCCCATATCTGTCATTATAAAACAGCTTTTTAATTTTATCACATTTTCGGACAGTATGCAAGTATATTTTTGCATTTTGCAAATTATTTTTGTAAAATGCAGCATCGTTTGCAACCAAAAGTCCTGGCCCGCATTTTGTCATCGATGCAGGCTTTCCTGCTTTACCACATTTTCGTATGCCGAATCATATTGACAAATTCCGCATTGTCCTTTGTATGAGTAAACATATCAAGAATTTGTTCCAGCGCTTCCTCCGACTTCATACCATTTAATGCCTTTCTCATGACATACATCGCTTCCAGTTCTTCTTTGTCCAACAAAAGTTCTTCTCTTCTGGTTCCTGAACGAGGAATATTAATGGCCGGAAAGATACGTTTCTCGGAAAGCTTTCTGTCCAGAACAAGTTCCATGTTGCCTGTTCCTTTGAATTCTTCAAAGACAACATCATCCATCTTGCTGCCTGTCTCCACGAGAGCTGTAGCCAGGACTGTGAGACTTCCG
>JBNMJG010000085.1:0-5801 GCA_050873705.1 Coprococcus sp.
ATTAAAAGCGATTATGGCACATAATGGCAAGAGCAGTACTTTTGAGGTGAAAACCGGAGCTGACAGCGCTGTACAGACTCAGACGGTGACGGGTTCTAATACGACATTGACCATTACTTCAGATATGGCACAAAAACTTCGACTGGTGATCTGTACCGGTGATGTGAGGATTGAACCTGGCGTCAATTTCAAGGGTATCATCATGGCAAAGGGCAAGATCACACTGGGTGCCGGTGCTAAACTGGAATCAGCACCCCTTGATGCAGCCAAAGTTTTCCAGAGCGTTATCGGTGAAGGAGAAGGCAAGATATCTCCGCAGGATTTCTTCTGGGAAGGCGATAAATATGTTCTCGGCAACAGTACATCCACGGATGAAGATAATGACGGCAGCACAGGTTCCAATTCAGATACCTATAAGCTGTCTGACTATGTAAATTATGAAAACTGGAGAAAAGAATAATATGGACAAGAAAAATAAAGGTTTTACATTGATTGAGATGGTCATTGTGGTTGCCATATTTGCCATTCTCCTGGGCATTCTGGTACCGTCACTGAATTCTCTTCTCGGTTTTCGAGTGACGAGAGCTGCCAATTCCATCGGAGAGGCTCTGGACAGGACAAGGACGGAAGCCATGAACCGGCTGGTGGCGGAGATGAAACTGACAAAAACAGCGGATGGTTATTATATCAGCTATTTCCTTGACCGCGGCAAGGTCGGCAGTCAGTCCCATCTGGTGGAAGACCAGCCGGAGAAGATCGCACCGGCTAAGACGCAGATCAGCTACAAAGATGCCAATTATAATACCTACGAATTGACTGAAGGTCAATCGCTGATTCTGACTTATAACCGTGAAACAGGCGGATTTCGTCCGATTCAGAATGATCTGATGACGCAGGATGCCATATTGTCTGATCTGGAGGCAGGAAAAGACATTGATTTTGACAGCCATAGTGCGGGAATTTATTGCATAGAAATCGTTGTTCAGGGCGGCGGAAAGACCCGCGTCCTGCATTTGAACCTTGATGCGGGATCCTATACCATCGACAGCAATGTTTGGTAAAAAGCTAGGATAAAGACAGCCAAAGGAGTAAGTAAAGTACATGAAGTGCAGAAGAAAAAAACGAAAACTGAATAATAAAGGTCTGACACTGATTGAAATGGTGATTGCCATTGCTATTATCGGTATATTCAGTACGGTCGTGATGACTTTTATCACTTCAGGTGCGAATTTCTATCGAAAGGTTTCTCTGACCACAAAGCTTCAGTCAGATATGCAGACAACATTGGAGCGGATAGAGAATCTGCTTTTGGATACCAATGTGAAAATGACGTATACCTCAGACGGTACGCCTGTGGGTAATGATATTGACAGTACGGCAGCGGCAGATAAAAAACTCACACTTGAGCAGACCAATCGAGTGGATGAGACAAATCCGCAGCATCCGGTGACTGTGATCGAGTGGTCATCGTCAGAGCAGAAATTATATTATAATGAGGGAACTATTACGGACGGGAAACTTGATATCAAGCAGACGACAAAAGCCGTATTAACTGAAAATGTGTCCGGTTTCCAAATGGATATCAGCAAGGCAAAAAGTGAGGGCATCGTCCTTTTCAGATTGACCCTGAAAAAGGGGGATAAAGAGATTTCCCAGTTATATACAGTGACACTTCGAAATAAGGTTTCAACAGACACATAGGACATACAGAATTTCATATCAGAACTTGTCAGTAAGTTTTGGAAGAGAAGACATTAAGACAGAAACGTGAAGATAAAGGAAATGCTCTGACGGAGCAGCAGTACAAGGAGGCAGATCCTGTATGAAAGGCAGAATGAAGAAGAGAATAATCAAAATAACTGCAGCCGCACTGGCATGTGCGGCTGCAGCCGGTATATTTTTGCAGATGACGGCAGTATCCGTTCAGGCTGCAGCAAATTCTATGCCGGGTATTGATATTATTGTCAACGGGAATTCAAGTGAAAAACCATTCCGTATCCTGGAATTGACAGACAGCAGTGAGAATGCAGAGATCGGTTACTATGTCTCAGGACAGGAACCATCTATTAAGTTATATACATACAAAGATGAGAATGGCAAGGTGATTCACTTTTCTACATTGGAAGAGGGACTCAGTCAGCTGCCTGAAAAAGAGAGAAAAGAATTTGCCATGAATGTCAAAGTTGACGATAATGGCAATATTGATACAAACAACAGTACAGGCATTTCCAAGGTGGAGATGAAAAAGACCACTGAAACAGAGGCACCGTTATCTTATAATGAATACAAGGAAAAATACTTCCTGGAAAACGGTGATAATGAAAATGACTGGACGAAGATCGAGTTCAAGGATTCGGAGGGCAATGGCCGTGTGGACAATATAGAGGCCAACGGCTCTTATGTGGAAAACAAAGAGGGTACCGGCGATTATTCCAAGGAAGAGCAGCAGTATTATCCAATCCGAAAGAATGCTGACTCTGACAGTCAGCAGCCGGAATTGTTCCGCGAAAATATCGAGAACTTCTCTTACATTGAAGATGAAGAGCAGCGCAGTGCCTACTTTCTTGAATTTGCCGAGATCAGCAATGATGGAGTGAATAAAGCTTTTTCAGATGATTCAGATGAGGCAAAAAGCGCTCAGGAGAAAATACAGGCCGAGTATGACTATCAGAATGGCCGATACGGCTACTACGAGAATGTCTACACGGATCTGACAGAGGATATTGTAAAAGGCATCGATGCCGGAAAATATTCCTTCCCGGGAGAAAAAACGGATGATTCTGCTGTCACAGGAAATGGCAGCAATGCCTTACTGATTCAGGACAACAGTGCGGTCGTTGATGGAACTGTTTCCGGAGACAACAGAGCGCCTATTGAGGGCGGCGGTATCAATAATCAGCAGACTGCAGGCACACAGGAGAATCCGTATATTTATCTGGGTGATAATATTGACCAGTACCCATATTATCAATATACCCTTGTGGGAGATCTGGAATATGTGAAGGCTTCAGTGAAGGATATGACTGCTGCGGATTATAAGCCTGAGGCCGGAGATATCGTCATGGATGACGGTCAGTACTGGTATCTGGTCCAGGATCCTGATCATGATGATCAGCTGATCCAGACGGAACTTTCCATTGTTTCGGGGCGTCAGCCTGTTGCCTATGAGGATATCTCAAAGATTCCGGAGAATTTTAACTATAACTATTATTATGTGGTAAAGAAGGCATGGTTCTGCTGTGAGCTGTCATCAGGCGGTTCAGAGACCAATCCCTCCGATTATCAGTTCTTTGGCTGGTATTATCCGTCTTATCCAAACGGGGAAGATATCTATGTGCCGGCAGGCGATAAAGTGCCGACTTATTATATCTCAGCGGCCCAGTATACACTGACACCGGGAACCGGTGACTATGACTTTGTACCGGGCGGCAATCAGACACGGTTGGTACAGGTAGACCACATGTACTATCAGGGCGGTTATGAGAACCATGACTGGCTGAAGAAATACGTCTTCCATTTGGAAAAAGAAAAATATAATGGATTTAACGTTCAGGTAGATACAAGATATGCCAATGATGTGACAAAACCGGTTCATGCGAATGTAGACGAAAATGATGAAACGGCTGTTGATGATACGGATGTAACATCCTATGATCTGGTTTATGTGAATGGACAGATTTCGGATACTGTAGCGCAGCAAATCGCTGATGCGGGTGTTCCGTGTATTGTGAATGTCAGTCATGTGACTTCAGTGCCGGATGCATTTTCGGCATATATCAATAATGCAGATGACGATGATAATTACGTCACACAGCAAATGTATTTCTTCAAAGGGACGGCCACTGCAGGCGAAGGACTGGTCAATGATAACTTTGCAAAGGAATTTTCTGAAGCACAGAAAACAGGTTTTGGAGAAATTACAGAGTACATTGAAAAAGAAAACAGATATCGTAATCTGGATCAGAATCTGGAGCCATTAAGCGAATCACTGTCACAGGCGAGAGTTATTGAGTACATTATTAATTATCAGTATAAGAGAAATACAGCCATAAAAGATAAAGTAAATGTATTGCAGATTATGCCGGATATTGGATGTGCAGAAATTTCAGAAAATGATATCTATCAGTGGCTGGGGTATGACAGCGGGAGCAGTGAGGTTACTGTTGAGGGATGCAGTGAAGAGACCGACAATGAAGCAAGCAATGTACTCAATGCAGATACGTCAAAAATCTGGCATTCTTCCTGGACAGGAGGAGATACACATCAGGGAAATCATTATCTGAAAGTAAACTTTAAAACACCTCAGAATATTGAAGGCATTGTATATACGCCGCGTGGAGCGAGCATCAACGGTGTTTTAATAGAGTACACCATCGAAGCGTATGATGCAAAGGGAAATATTTTGAAGTCACAGGATGGCAGGACTAATTATACGTCATCCAGATATTCAGGAGATACGACAATTAATTTTGGAGAGACAGTTTCAAATGTATCGCAGATAAAGCTGATTTTTAAAAAAGCATTAGACAATACTTCAAACCAAAGTGATAAAACGAGCACTAAATTTGCTTCCTGTGCTCAACTGCAAATTGTATATGCCGACAGAGCGAAAGTGACTGCATGTTGTGAACAGACTTGGACTGCGAAAGATCCGCATGATTATCTGGCATCTTATATGACAGATTCAGATACAAGCAATTACTGGCATTCAAAGTATTCAGATGAAAATGGAAATGAAAATAGCTGGCTGGGCCAAAACCATGTTAATCAGGATCCTGAGAATCGAATGCATTATATAGAAGTTGATTTTACGGATCCGGAGAATGTTGGCGGCTTCACTTATACACCGCGCGGTGATTCTATGAATGGTACTTTGCAGACATATATTGCCGAATTCTACAATAAAAACGGCGGCAGAATAGATAGAATAGAGGGTGATACCGGATATACAACTCAAAATTATAAAGGAGCAAAAACAATTAAGTTTGATCACAATGTTTCAAATGTCTCAAAAATGTATATTTATTTCGAGAGGTCTTTGGAAAAAACACATAGCAATCAGGAAATTTCAAGTAAAAACTTTGCAACCTGCAAGGAATTTGGGATTGTATATGCTGAAGATGAAAGAACTGAAGTGAATCTTACCACCATGACAGCGTCGGAATTTGTAGGGCATATTGATGATATTGCTTCAGAATATGATATGATTTATATCAGTGGTGCGAAGGTTAAAAGGAATAACGATAACAATAATAATCAAGCACTGACTACCGGCGATGGAGAACTGCGATATACGCATGTTGGAAACGGAAAGCAGATCTATTCAAGGGCAGATGCATCCGCGTCGGGATTATTAAAATTACTTGGACAGTTGGATATAGAATATGATAACTGGACCGGAAGTGATGGTAAAACCAGAAGATTTGCGCCAATCAATACATATGGACCGAATGGCGGCGGGTATTTCAGGGGGTCGGGTAATGATATGACCTCACAGCAATGTGAGAAGCTGCTTAATTTTGTAAAAAGTGGTTATCCGGTGATTGTCAGTGATCAGCTGCTTACAGATGAAAAAGTCAATACCAATAGAGTAGACAATGCATCATATTATTATGAATTCTTATCTCAGGCTTTAGGATATGATAATGTGATGAGTACTTTGAAATTGAACAGCGGTAAATCAAATCTTTTGTTTTTTGCAAATCTTGCAAAGCCGGTGATTAAGTTCGCAGAGAACGGAAAACCGCCGGAACCGCCGCGTTTAGATGAAACCGCGGCAGAAAATGCGGATTATGTAGATG
>JBNMJG010000086.1:0-5681 GCA_050873705.1 Coprococcus sp.
GCAGATCATGAAGGAAGAGGGCTGTGGTCTTGACTGTGCAACAAAGGTTGAACTGATGATGGCGAAGGCCTGCGGTTTTACAGGACATGATGTCATGTTCTCATCCAATGTGACACCGGCCAATGAATATGCCTATGCCAAGGATATGGGTGTTATTATCAACTTTGATGATATTACTCATTTGAAATATTTTGAAGAAAATGTGGGCGAATTCCCTGAGACAGTATGCTGCCGTTTCAATACAGGCGGTGATTTCAAGATCAGTACAGCCATCATGGATGTACCGGGAGAAGCCAAATACGGTTTTACCCGTGAACAGCTGACAGAGGGCTTCAAGTATCTGAAATCCAAGGGTGTGAAGCATTTCGGCATCCATGCATTCCTGGCAAGCAATACCAAGACAAATGATTATTATCCGGCACTGGCCAAGATTCTTTTCAAGACAGCAGTTGAACTGCATGAAGAGACAGGCGCGGATATTAAGTTTATTAACCTGTCAGGTGGTGTCGGTGTGGCTTATTCACCGGATGAGACACCAAATGATATTGAGGTTATCGGTGAAGGCGTTCACAAGGTTTATGATGAGATCCTTGTGCCTGCGGGCATGGGTGATGTAGCGATTTTTACAGAGATGGGACGTTTTATGCTGGCACCTTATGGACATCTGATCGCAACAGCCATCCATGAAAAACATATCTTTAAAGAGTACATCGGTCTGGATGCCTGCGCAGCGAACCTGATGCGTCCGGCAATCTATGGTGCATATCATCATATTACAGTGGCCGGCAAGGAGAACGAGCCATGTGACCATATGTACGATGTGACAGGCGGTCTCTGTGAGAACAGCGATAAGTTTGCAGTGAACAGAATGCTGCCGAAGATTGATATGGGTGATTATATTATTATCCATGATACGGGTGCTCACGGTTTCTCAATGGGTTATAACTATAACGGCAAGCTTCGTTCTGCAGAAGTTCTGCTGAAGGAAGATGGTTCAACAGAACTGATCAGAAGAGCCGAGACACCGATGGATTACTTTGCAACCTTTGATTATACAGGATTATTTGATCGGTTTAAGGATGGTAATGAATGATAAGAGCCGTCATTTTTGACATGGATGGAATTCTCCTTGATACGGAGAAGATATATTGTCATTTTTGGATGGAAGCCGGGCGTGAGGCCGGTTATGACTGGCAGATGGAACACAGCCTGATGCTTAGGAGTATGGCGCCTGAATTTGCAGAGCCGATGATGAAAGAAATCTTCGGACAGGATTTTGATTATCATGGGGTGCGAAACAGGCGAAAGGTGCTGATGAATGCTTATATGGAGACACATCCGGTGGAGGTAAAGCCTGGGGCAGAGGAACTGCTGACCTACCTGAAGAGCCACTATTTTAAGACAGCGGTTGCAACAGCCAGCGGCGAGACCAAGGCCATGACGTATCTGGATGAAGCAGGACTTCTGGATTACTTTGACCAGATTATCAGCACTGCTATGGTGCCTCATGGCAAGCCGATGCCGGATGTGTATCAGCATGCCTGCAAGTGTATCGGAGAGAAACCTGAGGCCTGCATCGCTCTGGAAGATTCACCGAATGGGCTCATGGCTGCTTATCGGGCGGGATGTCTGCCGATTATGGTACCGGACCTGACACAGCCGGATGAAAAGCTGTCGAAGATCCTTTATGCCAAGGCAGATTCTCTGACGGATGTGATCCCGCATCTGCGTTGTCAGACATAAGTGTCCATTGACAGGGTAATTATATTATGCAGTTTGTTTTGGAAGTTGACATTTGAACGCATAACGGCGATAATGAAAGTACAATCCGATTTGGATTGAGCTTTGCGAGGTGAATAGAATGAGTGATTTGAGAAAGATTAAATTGGTTAAGTCCAGAACGAATAAGATGCTGACAGGTGTATGCGGCGGTATCGGAGAATTACTTGGCATCGATCCTACCATTATCCGTCTGATCTGGGCGGCATTGTCACTGGCCGGCGGTACGGGCATTATCCTGTATATCATTGCGGCAGTGATCATACCGGAAGATGATGATATCATCGATGCAGAATAACGGGCGAAACTTTCCAAGTTAAACGAGATGAACCAACTAGCAGCGAAGCACTTGTTTGTGAAGCTGTTAATTGGTTCATCTTTTTTAGACTTTGAAGTTTCGCAATATAGGTATTGTGTTATTCATCAAGATTAAGTTGGGAAAATCTGACTAAAAAATCAATTTTTATAGAAGTCCGTCAGATAGTCAACCCGGGCGGTCATGTTCTGCATCAAGGCATCGATGATAACAAGGGCAGCCATAGACTGAACCACCACAACAGCTCTTGGAACGATGATCGGATCATGGCGGCCCTTGATCTGGATATCGATAGGTTCACCTTCACGGGTGACAGTCTGCTGTGTCCGGGAGATAGATGGTGTTGGCTTGACGGCAGCCCGGAAGATGATTTCGGAGCCGTCGCTCATACCGCCCAGAATACCGCCGGCATGATTGGTGGCCTTTGCAATGTGACCGGTCTGATCAGTTGTAAAAGCATCATTATTTACAGAACCCTGGGATTTGGCAGCCGCAAAACCATCACCGATCTCAAAGCCTTTGACGGCACCGATGGAACAGATGGCTTTGGCCAGATTAGCATTCAGCTTTTCGAAAACAGGGTCGCCGATACCGGCAGGCATGCCCTTGATGCGGCATTCGATGATACCGCCGCAGGAGTCCTGTTTCTTCATTTGTTCTGCAATAAAAGCTTCTGCTTTGGCAGCTGCATCGGCATCCGGCATGTAAACCGGATTGTTGAAAATTTCTTCCGGGTTAAATTTTGCCGGATCAATGGAGACCGGGCCGATGGCTTTGGAGTAAGCACAGATTTCAATGCCGCATTTAGACAGCAGTTTCATAGCAACAGCGCCGGCTGCGACTCTTCCGATTGTTTCGCGGGCCGATGAACGGCCGCCTCCGCGGTAGTCTCTGAAGCCGTACTTGGCATCAAATGTATAGTCTGCATGACCCGGACGATAGTAGCGGGCAATGTCGGAATAATCGGATGAGCGGGCATTTTTGTTGAAAACAATGAGAGAAATAGGGCTTCCTGTTGTCTTGCCTTCAAAAGTACCGGACATGATCTCTACGGCATCATCCTCTTTTCTCGGTGTTGTATAGCGGGACTGTCCGGGCTTGCGCAGATTCAGATAATATTGGATATCTGACTCAGTAAGAGGAAGACCGGCAGGGCATCCGTCAATGACAACACCCACAGCCTTGCCATGGGATTCACCCCATGTTGTGATTTTAAACTGATTACCAAATGTTGATCCAGCCATATTATATTGAAACCTCCTGAATTTATATAGTAAGAGAAACCTCATTTATATTGAAGTCGTATGGCATTCATTATAATAGATATAGAAGAAATTCGCAAGGTAAAGCAGAAAAGTCACTTCAAATTTTATGGAAATTCAACGAGAAGGCAGGTACAATTTTGTGCGACATATAAAAGGACTGGAAACGTTTCCACAAAATGTTCACAAAATAGTGAAAATCATACTATAAAACGACGTAATAACACGACATTTATCATGCGTAGTATACAAAAACTTTCAATCAAAGTGTGATTTGAAAATTTGACATTCATTTTGATGTGTGATAAAAATAATCCAACCCAAGGAGGTTGGTTAAATGAATGAGAAAAATATTGTATTAAACAGTGTAGAAGCCGCTAAAGAATTTGTAAAAGCTGCTTCGGAATGTGACTTTGATATTGATGTCTATTTTAACAGAATTGCATTGGATGCGAAGTCCCTGCTTGGTATTCTCAGTTTGGATCTCAGAAGTAAACTGAAAGTTTGTTACAGCGGAGAAAATGCCGGATTTAATACCGTTCTGGCGAAATATGCTGTCCAGTAAGAAAGTGAATAATTGTGAAGCAAAGAAACTGCTGTCTTGTGCGGCAGTTTTTTTCTGTCATTTTATAAATATTTTAGTTGATAAATAAATCAATTACAGTTATACTAGATATAACGCTTTTTTATACAATAATTAAGATAAAGGTGAGTATATGTATCAAATCGTTGCAACAGACGGCAGAGCGAAGAGCGCACATATGGAAACCGTACATGGTGTCATTGAGACACCTGTTTTTATGAATGTGGGTACCATTGCAGCTATCAAAGGTGCGGTGGCTACCACAGATCTGAAGGAGATCGGTACACAGGTTGAATTATCCAATACCTATCATCTTCATGTTCGTCCGGGAGACCAGATTGTGAAACAGCTCGGCGGCCTGCACAAGTTTATGAACTGGGACAGACCGATCCTTACTGATTCCGGCGGCTTTCAGGTATTTTCCCTGAAGGGCCTGCGCAAGATCAAGGAGGAAGGTGTTTATTTCCAGTCGCATATTGATGGCCATAAGATTTTTATGGGCCCGGAGGAGAGTATGCAGATTCAGTCCAACCTTGGCTCTACCATTGCCATGGCGTTTGACGAGTGTGCACCTTATCCATCCACAAGAGAGTATATGATCAACTCAGTTAATCGTACAACCAGATGGCTGGAACGATGCAAGAAGAAGATGCAGGAACTGAATGCTGCAGAGGGAACGGTGAATCCGCATCAGCTGCTTTTTGGTATTAACCAGGGCGGTACTTATGCAGATATCCGTGTGAACCATGCCCGTACGATCCGGGACCTGGATCTGGATGGTTATGCAGTGGGCGGTCTTGCAGTAGGCGAGACCCATGAGGAGATGTATCGGATCCTCGATGAGGTTGTTCCTGAACTCCCTCAGGATAAGCCGACTTATCTGATGGGTGTAGGTACACCGGCCAATATTCTGGAGGGTGTAGACAGAGGTATCGATTTCTTTGATTGTGTTTATCCATCAAGAAACGGACGTCATGGTCATGTCTATACGAATCATGGCAAGCTGAATCTTTTTAATGCGAAGTTTGAACTGGATGACAGACCGATCGAAGAGGGATGTCAGTGTCCGGCCTGCCGTAATTATACAAGAGCTTATATCCGACATTTGCTGAAGGCAAAAGAGATGCTTGGCATGCGTTTGTGTGTTTTGCATAATCTGTATTTCTATAACCATTTGATGGAAGAGATCCGTCTCGCCATCAGAGAACACAGATACAGTGAATTTAAGAAGTCAAAACTGGAAGGCTTTTTAAGTAAAGAAGATTAAGGAGGAACATCTAATGAACTTATTACCAGTTGTATTATCAGGAACAAGCGGCAACGCTATCTTTATTCTGATTGCATACGTTGTTGTATTTGCAGTTTTAATGTATTTCCTTTCTGTACGTCCTCAGAAGAAACGTCAGAAATCCATGGATGCCATGATTGCAAACCTTGAAGTAGGCGACAGCATTCTGACAACAAGCGGTTTCTACGGTGTTGTGATCGATATCGCAGAAGACGTTGTTATCGTTGAGTTCGGCAGTGACAGACATTGCCGTATCCCAATGCAGAAAGAAGCAATTGTCAGCGTTGAAAAGGCAAACGAAGAAGAATAATTGCATATTTTTTCGAGATGCTAAAGGTGTGGAGATCTGTGATTTCCACACCTTTTTACGTTTTTTTTACATAAGCTTTAGCATTTGTTGATAGTAAGCTGTTAAAATTAGTTTATAATGTAACTGGTAGATTAAATGTATAA
>JBNMJG010000087.1:0-5677 GCA_050873705.1 Coprococcus sp.
CATTCCTTCGTCTACCATTCTCAACTGCAGCTGATTCTGGAAGACACCGCCGCTTAATGCTGCTGTACCTCGTCCGCTTTCTTTTCTGGCTTCCTGACAGGCCGCTATTATTTCTCCTGCCAGTATCCAATGGAAGAAATAGGCCAGTTTTTCTGTATCTTCGCCTGCAAGTCTGGCTTCCGCAATGGCTTTCACCAAAGCACCTGTGTTCAAGACTGTCTTCACCTGTTCCGGCTTATTTATTTCTGCGGATTCTGATTCCTTATTCTCTATATATGCGGCTAATGAAAAATGCTTCTGCATCTCATCTATCGCATTCTGAAGATCGGCCGTATTTTGATGTTTTTTCTCATAGGCTTCCGCCGCAAATTCCAATGCCATGGATGCCTCGCCTTCAAATGTTGAAGCCTTCCGGATTCCCAGAATGGCACTGACACCGTCAAATAATCGCCCGGCACTGGTGGACATCACCGCATTGATCTTCCTGTCAGCCATGGTCATCTGAACTTTGGCATCCTGTTCACTGCACAGAGCCAGTTTCTCGATCATTGTCATGGCCGCTGCACGGTCTTTCATCTGTCCGTACAGCATGGAAACGGCAATTCGCCATCCTTCTCTGGAAGAGGCATCACCACCGATCTGAAGAAACGGTGTAATACAGCCAAACCGCTGAAATGTTTTATAATCTGCCAGAAGGATTTCTCCGCCCCAGATGGTACCGTCCGTGCCATAACCGGTGCCGTCAAAGGAAACACCGATAACCGGTTCCTGACAGTCATTCTCAGCCATACAGGATAAAACATGCGCATAATGATGCTGCACATGGATAACCGGCAGCCCGGATTCTTCCGCGATCATGGTTGAATTGTATCTCGGATGCATATCACTGGCCACCACCGGCGGTTCCACTTCAAGCAGCGTCTCCAGACGTCCGATGGTCTCTCGCAAAGCATTCACCGTTCGAAGATCTTCCAGATCGCCCACATAAGGTGACAGATAGAATCTTCCGTCCACACCGATACAGAAGCTGTTCTTCAGCTCTCCGCCCACGGCCAGAACCTGGCCTTTCCATGGTGCCGACACCATCACCGGCAGAGGCGCATAACCTCTGGAACGCCGGATCATATAAGGTTCATCCTTGTAATAATCCATCACCGAATCATCTGCACGGATCCTGATCTTGCGGTTGTGAGACAACATGCAGTCGCACAGATGAGATAATTCGGCGACTGCATCATTGTCATCTCTGCAGATCGGCGCTCCGGATGTATTGCCGCTGGTCATCACCAGATAATCCGGCATCTGAATGCCGTCATCATAGTCAAAAATCAACAGCTGCACCGGTGCATACGGCAGCATCACGCCGATTTTCGGATTGCCGGGCGCCACAGACGGGCAAATCTGACTGTCTGTTTTGTCCAACCGCTCCAGCAGCAAAATCGGCTTCTGATGACCATCCAGAACTTCCTCCTGAACCTCAGTCACCTGACATTCTTTCCGAACTGCCGACATATTTCGCGCCATAATAGCAAATGGTTTCATCGGCCGGCGCTTCAGTTCACGAAGTCTCGCAACTGCTGCTTCATTGGTGGCATCACAGCAGAGATGAAAACCACCAATGCCCTTAATCGCCGCAATGCCGCCCGAGGCGATCACTTTTCTCGTATAGGTGATTGCTTCACGGCCTCTTTCTTCACGGCCTCTTTCTTCACGGCCGATCAGATAAACCTCCGGCCCGCAGTCATTGCAGCACACCGGCTGGGCATCGAATCGTCTCGACTCCGGATTGTTGTATTCTTCCGCACATTCTGGGCACATCGGAAATTCCTTCATGCTGGTCCGTTCTCTGTCATAAGGCAGCGCATCCAGGATCGTCAGCCTCGGTCCACAGCATGTACAATTAATGAAAGGATGCAGATAACGTCTGTTGTTCGGATCATACAGCTCCTCTTTGCATTCATCACAAATCGCAATATCCGGTGAAACAAAAATCTCTCCCTTTGTCTTTTCACTTTCTATAATCTCAAACCCGTCGAATTCAGGGTTATTATCAAGATGTTCAACATTTATCTTCAAAATAGCCGCACGCTTCGGCGGCCGTTTCTCTAAATCCTCAAGGAACCCGTCCACCTGCATCTTTGTACCCTGCGCAAAAATCTCCACATAAGGCCCTTTGTTGCAGACACTTCCGTGAATGCCATTTTTAACCGCATGCCGGCTCACTGTCGGACGAAATCCAACGCCCTGCACGATACCATACACACGAATCCGCCTTGTCTCTGTCTGATTCATCGGCATGCTCCCCCTTCCTGTTCCTTCTTCAGCTATTCAGAACTTTCTCAGCATTTTCTTCTGCTGTTCCGAACTTTCTCACGAATTCTTCTGCTGCATCAATTTTCCCGAAACGGCAAAGTGACGAATCCAGACAAACTGTCCCTCAAACTTCGGAAGCATTGCCGTCATACAGTTATCTGCAATTATTACATCCCATTGACTGCTATTTACCAGCTCTATAAAATCATCCTCTTCCTTCAGATATACATCGCCTTCCTCCAGAAGTTCTGATTTCATATCAAACCAACTGCAGACCTTCACTTCTGATGCCCCGCGCATCTTTAATTCCTCACGAAGCGCATTGGCCAGCACCTGCTGATGCACAATCAAGACCCTTTTCCCTGTATAATCCAGCTCCGGCAACATTGTTTCCACCAGAGGATAGCCCACCCTATATGGTGTTCCAAACTGCTTTTGCAGATATTTGGCTGTTTCCAGTGCTGATGGAGACACCACAAGATTATATTCCGCAGAAGCCGCCTGTTTCACAGCATCCAGGCCGTCTCCCATGCCATAACAAACCGCCTTTTTGCCATCTTCCGCAAATACCTGTCTTAATTTGTCGCCTGCGGATAAATCACTCAGATCCTGCGGTGTTGCACCGATAATGCCGACTCTGCCCTTTTCCACAGGCATCTCATCCACCGCAAACTTCTTAAAAAGTGCCAGCCAGGCTTTTTCCTGACCTCTATCATATAAATCCATGCCATTCGTATCAATGGTCAGCACGGGAAGCCCTGTCTTCTTCTCCGTCATACGGCCCAGCGCCTTGTAATCCGTGCCGATCACCGCCGGTACTGGCGTACCGATGATCGCTGCAAAAGATACATCCAGTTTCTCAACTGCCGATGTCAGCTTCGCTACCAACCGATCATCCCTTCCGAGAATGGCATCCATATCTCTCAGCCCGGCACTAAAAATAGCACTTTTCCTTGAGAACCATCTTGGTTCATCAAATCCGCAGACATTGCCGACACAGCCTCCCGCATCACAGATCACAAGAATACCGCCCAGTTCATACAAAACGGAGACAGCCCCCGACTGATCCGGTGCAAAAGGTGTCAGATATTTTCTTAATCCTTTCATGGCTGTTCCTCCCATCTATTCTCTGCTTCTGTCAAAGCCTCAAACAATCTGCGAACCCCTGCATAACCATAAGGCTGTCTGTCCTGATTCCACATGACATTCGGGCAATTCTGATGATAATAAGCCGCATCCTTGCCAATGGCCATATTCACACCCGAATTCTCACCATCATAATACAGCATAGTCGGTTCCATGTTGGAATAAACTC
Organism: Coprococcus sp.; assembly: GCA_050873705.1. Classification (GTDB taxonomy): domain Bacteria; phylum Bacillota; class Clostridia; order Lachnospirales; family Lachnospiraceae; genus Coprococcus_A. Next base: position 3,629 of record JBNMJG010000087.1, read on the forward strand.
TTGTCTCAGGGCTCAAAGCCGCCAGCTGCTTGATATAAATAAAGTTCTCAGCAGTGATGGTACCGTAAATCTCAGGCACCTTAAATCCGTATCGAACCAATGCCAGGGAAAGCTCGAAAGCATCACCGTTCATACATTCCCCAACCGCAAAAGCAGTCTCCGGATACTTCGCCTTAAAGGCATCCACTGCCTTCTGTGCGCTTTCTGCCGCTGCCTGATCATCAAAAGTCACACCCAGTACCTTGCCGAAAGCTCTGTACTGGCTGCCGATCTTGTCAATCTGATACAATCGGGTCAGTTCAATAAAAGGAATCTTCAATCTGTCATGAAAATCTTCCGCCGCAAATCTCGCCTCCGGATGCAGCACCAGATTGAAATTAGCTTCCGACATGGTCTGATATTCCTCATAATCCCTGCATGCGGAAATCTCATGAATGGTCTTCACGCCTGCCTGATGCAGCAGATCATATAGCTCACAGTCCTCCACAAGAGGTGAAAAGAAACCCAGCAGATTCACCACATTTCCCTTTTTCTTACGCGGTTCAAGCAGCGAATACAAAGACTGGCGAACATGCACCATCGGCGGCTTTCTGCCTTCACGGGTCAATGCATACATATAACATGGTCTCACAGGAAGACCTGCTGCCTCCTCGGCTTTTCGACAGACTCTCTCCATGTCTGTTCCCAAAAGTGCATCCACACAGGTAATACAGATCATCACAACTGACGGTTTCTTCTCCAGGCTGTCACAGATCTCTTTCACTGCTTTCGGTATCTTCTTTAAATGACGCCCTGTAACAATATCCGTCTCATCCATCATCAGATAAAAGAAACGCTGATCGTATTCTCTCATGGAACTGATCAATGATGTATTTCTCCCGCAGCATCCCGGTGCCACGATCAGCATAATAGAATCCGGGATTGCCAACCCTGCACGCTTTACACCAAAACCTTCCGCACCCGGCGAATTAAAGGCCAATGTAGCGGGGGAACTGTATATTAAATGTGCGCCGGAAATAAACTGCGGCGGGATATTCTCTCTTCCCATTGCCGCCAGATTACGGACTGTACAAAAAAATGCATCCTGCATCATCATAAATTTCCTCCTCCGGATTTATTCGCCGCCCTGGGCTTTCTTCGCTTCATCTTCCAGAAGCAGATTGGCCAGATCAAAGAATCGCTGACTAATCTCGGAATCTTTGTCGCCTTCGATGACAGTCTTGCCCTGATCTTCATAGCGAATGATCTCATCACTTCTCGGAATCTCTCCCACAATCGGAATATGGCTCTTCTCTGCAAAGGCCTGCACCTTCTCTGTCTCATTCTCCACATTGCGATGATTCAGCACAATTCCGAAAATACGGGCATAGCTGCGGTCTTCAAAATTTCTCACAGCACTTGAAATATTATTCGCTGCATAAAGCGCCATCTTCTCACCGGATGTAACGATCAGTACCTTCTCCGCATAGCCCTCACGGATCGGTGCGGCAAATCCGCCGCAGACAACATCCCCCAGCACATCATACAACACCACATCCGGCTTGTACGTCTCAAATAACTTCAGATCTTCCAACAACTGAAATGTTGCAATAATGCCTCTTCCTGCACAGCCGAGTCCCGGTGTCGGGCCGCCAGTCTCAATACAGAGCACACCACCGAATCCTTCCTTCGAAATATCCTCAAGTTTCTCCGGCTCTTCGTCTTCTTCTCTCATAAAATTCATCACCGGTCGAAGTGGCTCACCCCCAAGCAGATTGATCGTCGAATCTGCCTTCGGATCACATCCGATCTGAATGACCTTCTTCCCCATGGCCGCAAAAGCTGCCGCCAGATTGGAAGTGATCGTTGACTTGCCAATGCCGCCCTTACCATAAACTGCTACCTTCAGCATATAAACCTCCATATATCAAAAGCTCCCATACCTAACGGTAAGGGAGCTTCCAATTATGTATACGGGAAGATAAACTATCTTCCAAATAATTTCCAGTTTACTATTCCTGCTCGGATATTCCTTGCCGTCAGAGTATGCTTTTATTCAATTGTCTTGAA
>JBNMJG010000088.1:0-5637 GCA_050873705.1 Coprococcus sp.
GCAGCTGCCCCTTTGCAATCAGGGAAGGAGTCGGTCATTGAAGCAACGATGCCGCTGGAAGTTTTTCCGTTAGACATGAAGATGTCAGGAACACGCATCTTTTCACTGGAGGAATTATGTTGGTATCTCTCAAAGAATGTTTATGTTACGACATACGATCTTTTCGGTGAGAAGATGTTTTTCTGGATGGACAAGATTACCGGGAATCATTCTCTGGCATTGGCCATTGCCAATTACAAATCTGCCGGAAAGTCATTGAAGGAGATTGTCCGATTGCTTTTAAATGCCGTGGATTATCTTGACAATGGTGAGATTGCCAGAATTTATAATAAACTGACGGAGATGGAGAACCAGAATCCGTTGGAACAGATGCGGCTTGCGGCAGACAATTATAATCGTTATGGTCATTATATGGCTGCACTGAAGAACTATCACCATGTTGTTTATCAGATGTCGCATGATTATGAAGATGAGATGACAAAACAGTTTAAGGCGGACACATGGCATAATATGGGGATGGCATTTCTGAAGCTGCACAATTTAAAATGTGCGGTGGAATGTATGGAGAATGCCTTTGAGTTGGTGAAAACACAGGAGTTTCTGGCACCGTATATGTATGTGTTGGAATTGATGGGAGATCATGAGAGCATTCTGACACTGATCCGTCAGGAAGAGATTACGCCGGATATCAGTGATGCGATTCTCAACCGCTGCAAAGAGGCAGAGAATCAGTGCAGGGACTCAGAGTCCAACAAAAAGGTTCAGACCGGACTGGCATTCAGAAACAGCACTTCACCTGAGAAATACAGGGACTTTGTCAGAGATTATCTGGAACAGCAGAAGAAAAATTATGATCTGTCTTAGTAAATATTAGCGCAGCAGAAGCAGTGCTGCCGGAGATGCAGATCGGATAGAAAGGTTTTATAAAATGGAAAGACATTATTATACACAATACAGTGAAAATCTTCAAAGAGAGATGCATGTACTGGTTTATGGCTATACGGGGGTGCCGATTATTGTATTCCCGTGTCAGGACAGTATGTGTGATAACTTTGAGAATTTCGGCATGATCGACGTGCTTCAGGATTATATTGACGGTGGAAAAATCCAGCTCTTTTCCGTTGATACGGTGGATAAAGAGAGCTGGTCTGATACATGGGGCGATAAAGGCTATCGTGCATGGGTACAGGAATGCTATTATCATTATATCGTAGATGAAGTCCTTCCGATGGTACATGAGATCAACGGTACAGGACAGCTGCCGCTGACATTGGGATGCAGCCTGGGTGCGACACATGCAGCCATCGTATTCTTCAGAAGACCGGATCTTTTCGGCGGTGTACTGGGTATGTCCGGCTGTTATGATGCCACCTATTTCACCGATGGGTGGTGCGATGAGAATCTGTACAATAATTCTCCGGTTCATTTTCTGGAGAACATGCCTTCAGATCATCCATATATCCAGTTGTATAATGAGAGAAAAATCATTCTCTGTGTAGGACAGGGCAACTGGGAGAGTGAGGGTATCCGTACCACGGGTCAGATGGCAGATATCTTCTACAGAAAAGGTATCCATGGATGGACAGATTTCTGGGGATATGATGTGGATCATGACTGGCCATGGTGGAAAAAGCAGATCCGCTATTTTCTGCCGTTTCTTGTTGATTAATAACATCCTTATAAGACACAAAAGCTCCGGCTTTTCTTTTAGTAAAGAAAGGCCGGAGCTTTTTGTGTTGTTATCTCAACAATTTAACATAGAAATCGCAAACTGTCAATTCAAAAGCTGTAACTTTTGAAGTAAAAAAATAAGACGAAAATTTGTGCATTTTTACACGAAAACAACCGTTGACTTTTGAGTAATATGAGCATATTATAAGTATAACAGCTGTTGAAATAAAAGTTATAAACTTTCAAAACAACAATCAAACAAAAAAGTCATACCGGCAGCAATAAATTTTCAACTTTGTTGTTGCAAAAGTCAAAAAACGGGAATAACATAGTAGAAAGGAGCTTTTATTATGAAGGCAAGAGGCGTAAGATTACACGCAGCAAATGATTTAAGACTGGAAGAGTTTGAACTTCCTGAGATTACAGATGATGAGATCCTTGTAAAGGTTGTTTCAGACAGCATTTGTATGTCAACTTACAAATGTGCCATTCTGGGAACAGAGCACAAGAGAGTACATGAGGATGTTGCAGAGCATCCGGCTATCATGGGACATGAATTTGCAGGTGATATTGTAAAGGTAGGTAAGAATCATCAGGATCAGTTCAAACCAGGCATGAAATTTACACTTCAGCCGGCTCTGAACTACAAGGGAACAATGTGGAGCCCTGGCTACTCTTATGAATTCTTTGGCGGAGATACAACTTACTGTGTGATTCCTGCTGAGGTTATGGAACTGGGATGTCTGTTAGAGTACAAAGGCCGTGCTTACTATGAGGCTTCTCTGGCAGAACCGATGTCCTGCAGTATTGGTGCTTTCCACGCTGCTTATCATACTCAGATGGGTGTTTATACACATGAGATGGGCATCAAGGAAAACGGTAAACTTGCCATCATGGCAGGTGCAGGTCCTATGGGACTTGGTGCACTGACTTATGCACTGCATCGTGATGTACGTCCTTCCATGGTTGTTGTCACAGATCTGAATCAGGATCGTCTGGATCGTGCAGAAGAGCTGTTCCCTGTTGAGACATACAAGAAGGAAGGCATTGAACTTCATTTTGTGAACACAGGCAATCTGGAAGATCCTGTTGCAGAACTGATCAGAATCTCCGGCGGCACAGGTTACGATGATGTCTTCTGCTATGCACCGGTTGCAGCAGTTGTGAAACAGTCCAGTGACATTCTTGGTAGAGATGGCTGTCTGAATTTCTTTGCAGGCCCAACTGACAAGAACTTCAGTGCAACTATGAACTTCTATGATGTTCATTATAATTCAACACATGTTATGGGTACAACAGGCGGCAATACAGCAGATATGATTGAATCTCTTGAATTGACAGCGGCAAAACGCATTAATCCGGCGGTTATGGTAACACATATCGGTGGTCTTGATGCAGCCGCAGAGACAACACTGAATCTTCCGAAGATTCCGGGCGGCAAGAAGCTGATTTATACACATCTGTCCATGCCGTTAACTGCACTGGATGAATTGCGTAAGGCGGCAGAAGAGAGAAATGATGACCGCTATGCAGCACTGGCTGATATCGTGGATGCCCATCAGGGATTATGGTGTCCTGAAGCTGAAGAATATTTACTTGCAAACTTTATTACTGAAGAATAAAACCGTCAGAATGCTTTGATTCCGTCTGGATGATAGAATTCTGACGGGGAGGAGCGACGATGGATGCAATGGAAATACGCAGAAATGCGATTGTGGAACTGGTAAACAAGTATGGAACAGTGAGTTTTTCACAGATTAAAGAACAGTTTTCGAATGTGTCTGAGATGACATTGCGTACAGACCTGAAGGCACTGGATGAAGCTAAGGAAATTGTCAGGATCCATGGCGGGGCCAAGTCGGTGCAGCTGGTGATCGGAACCGATGATTATCTTACCAGACGTGCAGTGCGCAATATACAGGCGAAGCAGGAGATCGCCAGAAAGGCTTTGAAGCTTATTCAGCCGGATACAGCGATTTTCATGGATTCCGGAAGTACCACAACAGAGTTGGCAAGAATTTTTCCGGATCAGTCCAATCTGATCTATACAACGGGGCTTTCATGTGCTACGGAACTGGCGAATCTGACCAAGCCGGTCATTATGCTGCCGGGTGGTCAGCTGAACCGTTATAGTATCAGTGTGTATGGTATTTCAGCCATTCGTGAACTGGAACAGGTTAATTTTCATCAGACGTTTCTTGGGGTGACGGGCTATTCGATGAAAGCAGGTTTTACCTGCGGCAACAATGAAGAGGCGATGTTAAAACGGACAGCAATTGAACAGGCAGAACAGGTGGTGGTTCTGATGGATGCTTCCAAAACTGATATTAAAAGTACCTATACAATTTGTGGACTGGCAGATGTGGATATTATTATATCCGACGGCAATCTTCCGAAAGAATTTCTGCTGGCCTGTGAGACACACCATATTACTGTTTATTAATTGCGTTTTCTGATATTTCCCATTGCGGCGCCATAATAGGACGTTATTGGGAGGTATATCGTGAAAAATAAAGTACAGCAGTTTGGTAAGTTTTTATCCGGTATGGTTATGCCGAATATCGGGGCTTTGATCGCATTTGGTTTCCTGGCAGCATTATTTATTGATACCGGATGGATTCCAAATGAAAAATTAAACAGCATGGTATCACCGATGCTCACCTATTTAATTCCGATCCTGATCGCATCTACCGGGGGTAAGATGGTTGGCGGCGACAGGGGACGTGTTGTTGGTGCCATTGCCGTGATCGGTGCCATTATGAGTGATACATCGATTACGATGCTGATGGCGGCTATGGTGATCGGACCATTGGGCGGCTTCTGTATCAAGAAATTTGATGAAGCAATGGATGGCCATATGCCGGCGGGCTTTGAGATGCTGATCAACAACTTCTCAGCAGGTATCATTGGCATGCTGCTTGCGATTCTGGGTTACACCGTTGTAGGTCCGGTCATGGGCGCGATTCTGGTAGTGCTTGCTGCAGGTGTCAATATTCTTGTTGTACATGGTCTTCTGCCGTTGGTTGCTGTTTTTATTGAACCGGCAAAAGTCCTGTTCTTAAATAATGCCATTAATCATGGTATTTTCACACCGCTGGCAACAGCTCAGGCAGCCGAGACCGGCAAGTCGATCATGTACATGCTGGAACCGAATCCGGGTCCGGGCCTTGGTGTATTACTGGCGTATATGTTCTTCTGTAAAGATATGAAGACAAAGCAGTCTGCACCAGGAGCAATCATCATCCATGTGCTGGGTGGTATCCATGAAATCTATTTTCCGTATATTTTGATGAATCCGCTGGTGATCATTGCGCCGATCATTGGCAATATGGTGTCTATCTTCTGGTTCAATATGATGGATTGCGGCCTTGTGGGACCTGCATCTCCGGGTTCCATCATCGCTTATCTGATGATGACACCGGGTTCTGATATATGGAAAGTACTGGTGGGTGTGGCCATTGCGACAGGCATTTCTTTTGCAGTGGCATCACCGATTGTTAAGATGGCAGGCGGAAAGAACAGTCTGGAAGATGCACAGGCTGAGATGGCAGCCATGAAAGCAGAAGCCAAAGGTCAGACTGTACAGACTGAGATCAAAGACGCATCTCAGATCAAGAAGATCATCTTTGCATGTGATGCGGGAATGGGCTCATCTGCCATGGGAGCAACGAAATTTAGAAATCGTCTCAAAGAAGTATGTCCTCAAATTCACGTAAGCAATACTTCAGTGGATAATATTCCATCCGATTGCGATGTTGCCGTTGTTCAGACCACGTTGGCAGAGCGCGCCAAAAAATCCGCACCGCAAGCTCAGCTTGTGACCATCGGCAATTTCCTGGCAGACCCGGCACTGGATGCACTTTATGAACAGTTATGCCATGTCGGCAGTGAGAGCGAAAATGCAGCAGAAATTGAAGCGGATGCTCCATACACGGCATCGGATAAAGCAGCAGCGGCTGCAGAAAC
>JBNMJG010000089.1:0-5622 GCA_050873705.1 Coprococcus sp.
ACACATCATATGCTTATCACAAAAGATATGTTTTATATTGCATATCCTCATGACGGCCATAAAGCCGTATCCCATGTGGATGAGAAAAGTACATTTACAAAGATTATATTGAAATTGCCGGTATAGGCAAAACAGCCTGATGTTTCACACGATGGCACCGGAAATGGCAATTGAGGATTTGAAGGAAATACATCAGCAGAGGAAAAAGAATAGATAAGATAAATAGGTTCTAAGGCGAAGCAGTATCCTGACAAATATCAGGCTGTTTCGTCAGCCTGTAATCTTCAATGAATCGAACCAATCGAGTCAAATATAAATTGACTTGATTGGTTCGATTTGTTATAATATAGGCAGAAAGTGACGGAGGGGATGACAAGATGGTATTTCAAGAAAGTGAAACAGTAGAACTCAAAGAAGTTGTTGTTGACGATATCAGGAAAGAAATCATTGCCTTTGCAAATTGTGATGGAGGAAGATTATATATTGGGGTTCGGGATGATGGTACAGTTGTGGGATTGGATGATCCCGACGGGGCGGCATTGCGGGTCAGCAATATGGCTCGGGATGCAATTAAACCGGATATTACGATGTTCCTGCATTATGAGACGATTGAAGAGAATGGGAAGAAGATTGTTGCAATTGATGTTCAGCGGGGAACAGATCGTCCTTATTATATAGCCAAGAAGGGGATGAGACCGGAAGGCGTGTATGTACGGCAGGGATATTCGGCAGTTCCTGCTGCAGATGCAGCAATCAGACGTATGATTAAGGAAACAGATGGAGACAGTTTTGAGGCTATGCGCAGTTTGAATCAGGAGTTGACTTTTAATGCAGTGAAGAAAGAGTTTGAACATCGGGATGTTGACTTTGGAATTCAGCAGATGCGGACATTGAAGATGATTGATCAGGATGGTTTGTATAGCAATCTGGCATTGCTTCTATCAGATCAGTGCACCCATACGGTTAAGATGGCTGTTTTTCAGGGGACAGATCAGACTGTATTTAAAGATCGGAGAGAATTTACAGGTTCTCTTATGCAGCAGATGAATGATGTATATGAGTTTATTGACTTCAGAAACCAGACACACGCCAAGATAGAAGGGTTGCTGAGAATTGATACGAGAGATTATCCGGAAATGGCTGTCAGGGAGGCTTTGCTGAATTTATTAGTGCATCGGGATTATTCTTTCAGTGCCAGTGCTCTGATCAGTATGTATGAGGATAGGATAGAATTCGTTTCTATCGGTGGCCTTGTACCGGGGCTAGAACTGGAAGATGTAATGGCAGGAATTTCTGTATGTCGGAATCAGGATCTGGCCAATGTCTTTTATCGATTGCAATTGATTGAAGCTTATGGTACAGGCATCAGCAAAATGATGATGGCATATAAAGACAGGCCAAGGAAGCCTGTGATTGAGACAACAAAGAATACGTTCAAGATTATATTGCCGAATGTGAATGTACAGCAGCAGTACAATTGGGTGAATCCGCCTGTATACAGAGTAGAAGAACGACCGGTGCAGTATCATCACAATGTGGATACAAAAGGGGTATCTGATGAGGAAGAAATTATTTTGGATTATGTCAGAAAGAATGATCGGGTGACGAAGAATCAGGCAGCAGATTTACTTGAAGTGAGCGCTTCCACGGCGACAAGATTACTCAGAAGGATGGTGGAAGAACAAGTCCTTAAGCGCAATGGCAGGGCAAGGAATACCTATTATACGATAATAGAATAGCGTTTCTAAACTATTTTTTGGATTTTATACATTAATGCACTAAAAAATAAACATTTTTTACCCATGAAGGTTGATTTTTTGTGAAATTTAGCGTATCATAGTACCATTGTTGTGTAATTAACCGGGCTTATTTGTCAGAATCCTGATAGGTTTGTCTATCGGGATTTTGTTTTGTCAATATACCGGTTGGAAAGAGGTTTTACGGTTTTATGGAAGCATTTTCACAATTTGTCAGTCATGTAGACTCCATGATCTGGAGCATGGTCCTCGTACTGCTCTGTCTGGGAGTCGGTCTTTATTTGTCAATTCGCATGAAGTTCCCTCAGATTCGATTTCTGAAGGAGATGGTGCATCTGTTGGGTGCCAAGGAAGAGAGTGAGAACGGGATCACGCCATTCCAGGCATTTGCGACAACAGTAGGTGCCCGTGTCGGCGTGGGCAACATTGCCGGTGTGGCGTCAGCGATTTACTTTGGCGGTCCGGGATCTATTTTCTGGATGTGGATCATTACCCTGATCGGTGCGGCTTCTGCCTATACGGAATCTGCTCTGGGACAGGCTTATAAGGTAAAGAGTCCTGATGGTGAGTTTATGGGCGGGCCTGCTTATTATATCGAGAAAGGGTTAAAATGCAAGCCTTATGCCATTATTTTTGCCATTGTGGCGGTTCTGGGACCGGGATTTCTGATGCCGGGCGTTCAGATTAATTCACTGGTCACAGTTTTTGAAGAAGCCTTTTCAGTGAACAAGATTCTGGTTGGTGCCATCTGCTGTGTGATCCTGGCCATCGTTGTATACGGAAGTATCCGACGTATTGCGAAGATTGCCGAGATGCTGGCACCGGTTATGTGCGGTATCTATATTGTGGCAGCCATCGTTATCCTTGGACTTAACATTACGAAGCTTCCGGGAATCCTTGGCATGGTCGTATCCTCCGCATTCGGAAAACATGCAGTTTTCGGCGGTATCCTCGGTTCAGCTGTATCCTGGGGCGTTAAACGAGGCATTTATTCCAATGAAGCAGGTATGGGATGCGGTGCCATCGTATCTGCAGCAGCAGAATGTTCCCATCCGGCTAAGCAGGGACTGATCCAGTCGTTTTCTATTTACGTGGACACATTGTTTATCGGAACAGCTACAGCACTCATTATCCTGCTGACAGGCACATTTGACGTCAGTGACGGCGCAGGCAGCCTTCTCCTTGATCAGACAGGAGGCATCGAAGCCGGCATCAAATGGACGCAGCATGCGCTGATGAATACATACGGAACATGGAGCGGCAAACTGCTGGCCATTATCATTGTTTTATTCGTATTTACATCCATGACAGGTTATTGCTATCAGGCGGAATCCAATATCCGTTATCTGACAGGCAACAGCAAACTGGCAGTCAATATCTGCCGCGGCGTATTCATTGCAGCCTCATTTTTCGGGGCACTGGTCAATGCAGATGCCATCTGGTCCATGGGTGATATCGGTTATGGTCTTATGGCCTGGGCCAACATCATCGCCATTGCACTGCTGGCACCGAAAGCTTCGGCTATATTGAAGGATTACGAGCAGCAGAAAAAAGCCGGCAAGAATCCGGTCTTTGATCCGGCAAAATTCGGAATTGACGACGAAACCGGGGCTTGGAAACGCAAATAAAATAACGCCGCATTTTGGGGCTATTGATAGGTTGTGCAGATTTTACAATTTGCACAACCTATTTCGATAATGGATGGATGCGGCTGTTAATAATAAATTATATTGTTTTATGATCTGCATTTAGGGTATAATATAATCGCAGGATTCCTCATATTAAGATTTATGGGGGATTATATGAGGAGAAAGTTAAGTGATCTGACAATTAAAGATGCATTTATGTTTGCAGCGGTCATGTCAGATGACGATTTATCTGAGTAGTAAAGGGACAAATGATTCGGAAGTGCCGGAAGAACTGGTGAAATTCTTAAAATATGTTAAAAGACCAGAGAGCTCTTCGGAAGAAGGCGGTGGTTTTACGGATGATGTTCGAAGACAGGTGGAAGCAATTAAGCGTGATCGAGGTTGGGAGGCCAGGTTTATGTTGTTGGAAGAAATGATGAGAGATGAGCGGGCCGAGGGCAGACAGGAAGGCCAGAACATGGAACGTGACAGAATGAATCATCTTATTAAGTTGTTGTCAGAACAGAATCGACTTGAGGATATTGTCAAGGCAGCCAATGACAGCGAATATCAGGAAGCTTTATTTAAAGAATTCAATCTTTGATGATCATATACCAACAAAAGAGAAGGAAAGAAATAGATGAAATGTAAACAGTCATACTTGAAACAAATTGTTGTGAGGGATCCTGTTTACAAAAGATAAATGACGAACAGAGAACAGACGAAAGTGAGATAGATGAATGGAGCAGGATTACATATATATTGAAAAGACGACCGTGAAGTCGGATCAGGAAGTGCGAAATGTTGATATCCGGATCAAAAGTATTGTAGAAGGCGTTGATAATCAGTGGGAGACGATCGGAGAGTACAAATGGGACGGCAGACAGCATATGCTGGCCTATACAGATTATACGGGCAATGCCATAACCAAGAACGGTATATTCGCAGATCAGGATAAAATGCTTCTGCACCGTGTGGGAGCGATTACCTGTGATATGCTTTTTGATACATTAACTGCGACGATGGTAGATTATAAAGCCTATATGGTCGGAGCAAGGTTTCTGCTGCACACAGAGACATATTCTATAGAAGAGAATGAAAATGGATTGACGATTCGGGTCCAATATACATTGGATGACAGCAGCGGTCATACACCGATTGTTGGGGAGCAGGAGATTGCGGCCGTCTTCAAGAACGAGTGCATTGTTGATAAAAAATCGCGTCAAATAAGCGTAATTGATAATTGACAAACACCCCCTGGGGGAGTATATTGACATATGAAAACAGTATGTCAATAGAGTTGCCTGCCTTCTGAGACAGACAACATGACTTCCGCAGACATCTATTATCTTATAGAAGCGGAGAGCCTGGAGTTGAACACGAAAGGAATGCATAATTATGGTAAAAACAGTATTGAAAATTGACGGCATGATGTGCGGCATGTGCGAAGCACATATGAATGACCTGATCCGCAAGAACTTCAAAGTAAAGAAAGTCACATCTTCAGCCAAAGACGGAGAGACAGTCATCATCAGTGATGCAGAACTGGATATCCCGTGGGCGAAGAAAGCAATCAAGGATATCGGATACGAATTGACCAGCTATACAAGCGAACCCTATGAGAAAAAAGGTCTTTTCCATTTTGGCCGCAAATAAAAACGAAGATTGCAGCGATAAAAAGACTGCAAAATGAACGATATAAAAGGATACAAAGGAGTGCATACAAATGAGAAAGAATTTTGGCGCAAAGCCTTATACATATCCGCAGCCGGTTTTAATGATCGCTTCTTATGATGAGGAGGGCAAGCCGGATGTGATGAACGCAGCATGGGGCGGCATCAGCGAAGGCAACGAGATTTCCATGTGCATCAGCGCAGGACACAAAAGTACAGCGAACATTTTAAACCGCAAGGCATTTACCATCAGCATGGCGGATGAGGAGCATGTCGTTGCCTGCGATTATGTGGGTATCGTGTCTGCCAAGGATGAGCCTGACAAGTTTTCCAAGGCCGGCTTCACAGCTTCCAAATCCGAACTGGTGGATGCACCGATGATCAACGAGCTGCCAATCTGCGTGGAATGCCGTCTGAAGAGCTATGACCCTGAGACTTGCCGTATGGTGGGTGAGATCGTGAATGTCAGTGTGGATGAACGTGTACTGGATGCGGAGGGCAACGTCGATGTGGCCAAAGCAGCACCGATCACCTTTGACCCGTTCAACAACGCTTATATCAAAC
>JBNMJG010000090.1:0-5590 GCA_050873705.1 Coprococcus sp.
ATACAGAGGAAATCTATAAAAAAGAGGAACAGAATATTTATATCGGTGTAGAAAGCAGGGTCGGTGATTCTCCGATTTTTCATCTGGGAGTTGCGGAGGCTGTTCATCAGTTAAGACAGGAAAAACCGGCGCTCAGAGCGGTATTTAAAATGGGAGAATATTTGGATATTAACCGTGATATCAGTGAAGAAACACTGAATATGGGGGTATTCATGGGGACAAAAGAGGATGTGAATGAATCTCTGAAATACAGAGTTCTCTATGAAGATGAAATGGTTGTGGTTTACCGAGGCGATCCTGTAGAAGGGACAGGTATTGAAGGCATAAGACAGATATTATCCGAGAAGCCGTTGTATATTATAGATAAAGAGTTCCGCGGTATGTCTCAGGTTGTGAGAATGCTGGGGGCTATCGGCTGTGCACCTTCTATTCGTTTTTGTGAAAGCACACTGGATATGAGTTTTATCATGGAAAGCGGTGAGGGATGTGTCGTGATTCCTGCTTCGATGGTGAGAAAGTACAAGAATCCGAAGATCCATACACTGGCGACACACAGACCGGAAGCGAAACTTTATTTTATGGCGATGTGGAAAAAGGAAGGCGAACATCGACTGGAAGAGATGATTGCACTCAGGTCGGGGCTTAATATCGAAACATTTAAATAACAGACAGTCTTTTAAAGAAGAGGATATGATTGGAAAGAACTGATCATATCCTCTTTTTTGTGCGAACAATGAGTCAAAGCTATGGTTGTGGAAAAACTTTATGAAAATCCTGCTATTTGATAGAAAAAAACACTTGACAAACATATGGTACTAGTGTACTATGATGATAGTACAGTGATGCACATTAGAACAAAACAATAATGAATACAGAGAAGGTAAAGGAGGAATTTGATTGAGATATGAGAATGACCGTCCGATTTATCTGCAGGTGATCGAGGATATCAGCAGAAGACTGGTTCAGGGAGAATTAACCCTGGGAGAGAAACTTCCGTCGGTCAGGGAACTGGCTGTGCGGTATCAGATCAATCCGAATACAGCCAGCAGAGTTTATAAGGAAATGGAGAGTCGAGGGCTTTGTTATACAAAGCGGGGAATGGGTACATTTATTACGGAGGATTCAGGAATGATTAAGAAATTACAGTCAGAGATGGCTGAGGAGTGTCTGGATTCATTTCTTCAGGGAATGAAGGCAATAGGCATCGGTTTGGATGAGATGATACAACTGCTGAGAGAGCGGTATGCGAAGGAGGATTTATAATGCTTGATTGTGTGAATATTGAGAAGCGATATGGCGGTAAGTTTGCAGTGAATGGGGTGTCTGTTACTATAGAGGATGCACATATTTATGGTTTGCTTGGACCAAATGGCAGCGGTAAGTCCACATGGATGAAGATGGCTGCGGGTCTGATCGTTCCCGATGACGGGCAGATGACCCTTGATGGTGTAAAAATCGGTGCTGAGACGAAGAAGCATATTGCTTATATGCCGACAGAAGGTTATTTTTACAGTTATATGAAGATTAAAGATGTGGGCAGATATTATCAGGATTTCTTTGAGGATTTTGATGAGCAGCAGTTTGAAAAACTGATCGCAGATATGGATCTGGATATGAATATGAAGGTGAGAACCTTATCCTCCGGCATGCTGGCGAAGTTGAAGATTGCAGTGACTTTGTCAAGAAAGGCAGAGTTGTATCTGCTGGATGAGCCGTTAAACGGAATTGATCTTCTGGCCAGAGATGAGGTTGTCAATACAATTCTGACGAATATGAGTGACAATGCTTCAGTGGTTATTTCCAGTCATCTGGTGGAGGAACTGGAGCGAATTATTGATAAAGCTATCTTCATGAAAGACGGACAGATTGTATTAATGGGTGATGTAGAAGAGATCCGTCAGGAGCGCGGAGAGTCTGTTGTTGATCTGTATCGTCAGATTTATGGTTAGGATCTGGGAGGAATAAGATAATGATAAAGTTAATGAAATATGAACTCATCAAACAGAGAACATCTAAAGTGATTATCGGAGCAATTTTAGCGTTGCTGGAGGTTGTTTTTCTTGGAAGCATGTTGTTGAATAAAGAAGAGGTCATGGTTATTGCCGCCGGAATGATGGTATTTTTGGCAACGATCACATTTGTTATCGTCGGACTGGAAGAAATTATTACATATTATCATGATATAAGGGATAAGAGCGGCTATATGCTTTTTATGACGCCTTATAATGTTTATACCATTATGGGAAGCAAGATCCTGACGGGCTTTTTGTCAATTGCAGCAGCGGTGGTTGTTTTTGGTATTGTTGGATTTGCAGATGTGGCATTGGTTTTTGCCAAGTATGGAGAGCTGAAGTCATTTTTCAACTGGATGCAGGAATTTATAAGTATTAACTGGCAGGTGAATATTGATGCCGGACTTATTATCGCGTCTCTTGTTCAGACAGTATTCAGCTGGGTTGGTATGGTGACATCGGCATTTCTCGCCATCACATTGTGCATGACTATTTTTTCAGGTATGCGTGTCAAAGGATTGATCAGTTTTGTTATTTATTGTGTACTGAACATAGCTTTTGATATTGTTGTTGTTCAGGTTGGCAACTGGTTAGATATTTCAACAGCAACAAGCCTGATGGCTTATATGGCTGTTTTGGCTGTTATATTTGCAGGTGCATGCTATGCGGCGACAGGTTACATTTTGAATAAGGAATTATCACTTTAAATATAAGCCGTTTATTAAAAGTATTAAAAAACAATGAAATGACAATAGTTTATATTAAGTTAATAATTCTGGGCTATGATAACTTCTACATAGGATAAAAACAGTACAATGTGAGAGACTGTTGAGATATATGTCGGAGGTTGGAATATGAGCAGAGCAATAGGTATTGATCTTGGAACGACCAACAGCTGTGTAGCTGTCCTGGAAGGCGGAGAACCTACTATTATAACAAGTGCGGAGGGGTTGAGAACAACCCCTTCGATTGTTGCGTTTACGAAGAAGGGTGAACGTCTGGTGGGAGCACCTGCGAAGAGACAGGCGGTGACGAATGCTGAACGGACGATCTCATCAATTAAACGGCAGATGGGGACGAACTACAGAGCAGATATAGACGGCAAGCGCTATTCGCCTCAGGAGATTTCGGCCATGATCCTGAGAAAGCTCAGGAAGGATGCACAGGATTATCTCGGTGAACCGGTGACGGATGCAGTGATTACGGTGCCTGCTTATTTTAATGATGCGCAGCGTCAGGCAACGAAGGACGCGGGAAGGATTGCCGGACTGAATGTAACGCGAATTATTAATGAGCCGACGGCAGCTGCTTTTGCGTATGGTCTGAATAATGGAGAAGATCAGAAGGTACTGGTTTATGATCTGGGCGGCGGTACTTTTGATGTATCTGTTATTGAGATTGGGGATGGTCTGATCGAAGTATTGTCCACTTCCGGAGATAATCATCTGGGAGGTGACGATTTTGATGATCGTCTGACGGATTATCTGCTGGCAGAATTTAAGGCCAGTGATCATATAGATCTGAGTCATGATGAAGCGGCAGTCCAGCGTGTTCGTGAGGAAGCAGAGAAAGCGAAGATAGAACTTTCTTCATCCACAGCTACAACAGTGAATCTCCCTTTTTTGACGGTGGTAAAGGATACGCCGCATCATATGGAGATCAATATAACGCGGGCGAAGTTTGATGAACTGACTCATGGTCTGGTGGACAGAACGGCAGGACCTGTACAGAACGCTTTGAAGGACGCGGGAATCACTGCCAGAGATTTGTCGAAGGTATTGCTTGTTGGCGGCTCTACACGTATTCCTGCTGTTCAGGACAAGGTTCGGAGAATGCTTGGAATGGAGCCGTCCAAGGGGATTAATCCTGATGAATGCGTTGCCATGGGAGCAGCTATTCAGGCCGGCAAGTTAAGCGGTAATCTGCCGGAGAATTCTGCGGCAAGTTCCATTATCCTGATGGATGTTACACCATTATCACTTTCTATTGAAACTGTCGGCGGTATTGCGACGCATCTGATTGAGAGGAATACAACGATACCCGCCAGACATAGTCAGATTTTTACAACAGCGGCGAATTTCCAGACATCCGTTGATATCAAGGTATATCAGGGTGAGCGTCAGTTTGTTAGGGACAATACACTGCTTGGCAACTTCAAATTAAGCGGCATTAAGCGTGCCATGGCCGGTGTACCGCAGATTGAAGTAACATTTGATATTGATGTCAATGGTATTTTGACAGTGGCTGCCAAGGATATGGGAACGGGAAAGGCCCAGCAGATTACGATCACATCACGGTCGAATCTTTCAGAGGAGGAGATACAGCAGGCGGTTCGTGAGGCAGAGATGTACGAACAGGAAGATGGCGAGAGAAAAAGCTATTTTGAACTTCATTCGGATTCAGAAGTTTTGATCGCCAAGACAGAGCAGGCACTGAAAAAGGCCGGCAAGCAGCTGGATCGCAGTGAAAAGCATCAGATCAAGTCAGCGATGAACCAGCTGAAGAAGTCTGTTGTGAAGATGAAACCGATGAAGATGCAGGAGAATGAGGCCCAACAGCTTCGCACTGAGAAGGAAAACCTGGAGAACTTAACGGCAAAGCTTTTTTCGCTGGCGGAAAGTGACGAGAACAGGTAAAGGAGGCAAAATGTTTCAGATATTAATCGCAGACAGTGACAGATCCTACAGAAGGCGACTGTATCAGCTGTTAAGACGGGAAGGTTATTCTGTTCTTCAGGCGCCCGGTGGGGAAGATGTTCTGAAAGTACTTGAAACTTCGTATATTGATTTTATTATTCTCGGAGATGATCTGACAGATTTGAATGCTTATGATTTGATGGGACAGCTTCGGGATACGTATTCAGAGATGCCATTGATGGTGCTTGCTGAACGAAAGGATCGAGAAGGTCTCAGAAAGAGTTATATGGCGGGAGTGGACGAATATCTTCCAAAGAATGTGGATGATGAGGAGCTGTTGCTGAGGATTCGCGCTGTACTTAGAAGAGCAGGCAGAAATTATGACAAGAAGCTGCGGATCGGTGAAGTTATTTTGGATTGTGATTCTTTATCAGTTACAAGAAAAGGTGACAGACAGACATTGCCCAGAAAGGAATTCTGGCTTTTGTATAAGCTGCTTTCTTATCCTGACAAGATATTTACCAGAACACAGTTGATGGATGAAATATGGGGGCTCACAACGGAGACATCCCAGTCAACGTTGAATGTGCATGTCAATCGTCTTCGGAACAAGTTCAGAAAGTATCCTGAGTTTGATCTGAAAGCTGTCAGAGGTATTGGATATAAAGCGGAAGTCCACGTTGATTAAGGGGTTCTGTTGTCATATCTAATTGAAATAGCGAATAAGACTTCAATACAGAGCGGATGTATCTTTCCAATCTGTATTGAAGTCTTTTTGTAAGTGCGCATTTATTCGAATTCAAAGCGCTGAAGATTGGTGTGTGCAACGTATTTTTCTTTGAGGGACGGAATCTGCCTGAAGTGGGATGTCTGCTGATGAGCTGCAAGTACATCGTTGTTTTCCCATATTTCAAGAAGAAAGAGCTGGTTATCATTATCGGC
>JBNMJG010000091.1:0-5584 GCA_050873705.1 Coprococcus sp.
CGCTTATTTTTCGATTGTTATGCAATTGTCATTGTGCGCAGCGGAAAACTGCATATTGAAGAGAACGGACAGCAAATTTTGCTGAGACAACATGAGGCGGTCATTCTTGAAAAGGGAAGAATGGCTGTAGGAAAAGCGCTTCAAGGTGAAGAATGCTGGATCACATTGATTTTGTTTAATGGTTTAGGGGTGCCGGCCATGCTTGAGTATCTTGAAATCGGTGACAGAGAGCGATTTAATATTAACGGGAATGTTTTGTCAGCGGAACTGGATGCCATGATCCAGACCTGGGAGGCCGGAGAGTATTTTCGGTCATCCGTGATGCTTCAGTCGCTGCTTCTGACGGTGAAGGATACAGAAAAGGCCAATTATCAGAATTCAAATCTGAACGAGATTTATCAATATATTCAGGAACATTATGCGGAACCGATGGATCTTAACAGTCTGGCTCAGCTGTACGGTGCCAGTGTCAGCTATTTTTCCAGGGCTTTTAAGCAGCATTTCGGGACATCACCTATGACATTTGTGAATGAGGTGCGGATGCATTATGCCAGACTGTTTCTGACATCCACAGAGATGAAGATCCAGGAAATTGCCGGACACTGCGGTTTTGAAAAAATGGAATATTTCTGCTATGTATTCAAGAAAACAGAAGGCTGTACACCGTCGCAATACCGCATGAATCGCCGACACGCGGACAAAATTCATCAGGTGGAAGATATTGAACCGGAAGAGCGAATGGATGTGAATCTCTAAAATTACGCGATGTGCATGTATAATTTTATAAAGATTTTAGAAATAACTATAGACTTTAATCCTCTAAAATGATAAAATGTGTTTGTGTGTCTCGGACAGGGTTATTGAAGTCCGGACAAATAGAATGAATGATTATTATTTATAATGAAGGGGATTTGTGACGACATGAACAAAAAAATTAAAACGCCGGAAGTTGAGCAGTTATTCAAAGGCATGCTTTGTCTGAAGAGCGTGGAAGAGTGCTATGAATTCTTCGAGGATATTTGTACCATCAATGAGCTGCTGTCATTATCACAGCGATTTGAAGTGGCCAGAATGCTTCGCGAGAAGAAGACATACCTCGAGATTGCGGAGAAGACAGGTGCTTCTACTGCAACGATCAGCCGTGTCAGCCGTTCACTGAATTATGGCAATGACGGTTATGATATGGTTTTGAATCGTCTGAATGAAGAATAAATATCCAAAATAAAAGGAATGCGTGGGCATTCCTTTTATTTTGTTTCCGGACGTTTGTCCAGAATGGCTTCTATGGCCTGCTTTTTGATATAGATATCAAGACTCAGCATACAGATAAATGTAAATTCGCGAAGGGATTCCTGATCTTCCTTCGGTGCATCGGGAAAGAGATCGGCTGACATATGAAATTGTGACATAACATTCTCAAGTACTTCATGAACAAAGGTGTCTTCCTTGGAAAACAGTGTTGTATAAATGGATTCCAGATTTAAATCTGCGTCTTTGTGAAAGTATTTGTCTGTCAGCGGTCCGAGAATCGTCTGTATATCGCTGATCGGCAGAAAATTCTTAAAATAATAAATAAAGATCATAAGCAGTATGTGATCCCTGGAATATTTCTTCCGGTCAGGAGGCGGGAGAAGATGGTTCTTGGTGTAATTGTTGATCATTGTCTTGGTCATGATCTTGTCATCTTCAAAGCGTGTTGTCTTGGCAAGATGCCGTGTGAGAAATGTGGTGATCTGGTCCACATAGAGATCAAGATCCGGCAGCATGGACGCTTTAATATAACTGCCGTCCGTATAGCGGCTGAATACTTCTTCTATAATTGTCTGAATAGTGTTATCTTTTTCCATGATAAGGCAGGATCCTTTCATCTGCAAAAATTGAATATCTGCAAAAAATGAATATCGCAGCAGGAAAACTCCTGAAAATGATCGGGTATCTCTATATAGTATAGTCTATGAAGTGGCTAAAGGTCAATTAGAAAATGTACGATGTAGTAATGAAAACCATATGGACGAAGGACTTGCATTCAATGCGTACAGATGGTATGCTAAAAGACGTAATATCCGGTCTTAAAAAGGCAGGACAAGAGGAATGAACAGGAGGTATACAACGATGGTTAAACGTGCGGAAGATATGGTGAAATTATATAATGAGCATATGCGCGGCGGCGACGGAACAGTGGAGATCATCCGTTATCTTGAACCGGAAGAATTCAACGGCAATGCGAAGATGATTGCAAAACTGGTGCTTAAGCCGGGATGTTCCATTGGTGAACATACACATGAAGGAGAAGAAGAGATTATCTGCATTGCAAAGGGAACAGCAGCCTACAATGACAACGGCACAATGACAACACTGCATGAAGGGGATTCCTGTGTTTGTCTCGGCGGCCAGACACATGGTATCAGAAATGCATCTGAGACAGAGGATCTGGAAGCTTTTGCAGTGATTCTTCTGTACTAGGTTATGCAGGATATGAAAAGAATGAAGTTGAAAAGAGCCGGGATGTTTCTGGCGATTTTGACACTGACTGTGTTCCCGGCCGGGTGCGGTAAGGCACACAGTCAGTCAGCAGAAGTTCCGGTGGACCTGGTTTCGGAGATTGCTGGTGAGGTCAGCAGTGAAGCAGAGACTACAGCTATGGATGAAACAGTTCAGGAGAATTACAGAGTCCTTCTGGATGGCGCGTCAGATGCGGATGCGGTGTATTATCTGGTTGATATTACCGGCGATGGTTCACCGGAGCTGATTGTCGGCACGGAGCTGATGAATGTGTACTCATGCAATCAGGGAGCAGTGACGACCATCGGTTCTATGACTATCAACACGGCTTATCTGTCACAGCAGTATGGTTTCCTTGCCTACAGCAAGAAAGATGATCAATACGAACTTGTACAGTATAAGTATGATGGAGAGATGATTACGGAAAACATCCTTGTTTCTGCTGCTTCTGAATCAGATTACAGGAACCAGGCAGACCAGTATTTGTCCGATGCCAGAGAATTGAAAGCCTATGCACTGGATGACAGGACACTTTTTGGTGATGGTGAAAAGCAATAAGTATCATTCGCTGCAAAACGGAATTGACAGGCAGAAGCCGAAATGATAAGATGTATTTCGACAACAGAATAAAACGACTGTGGTCATACTGCGGTAACAGCAGTATGAATGGACAAGGGAACCGGGTGTGAATCCCGGACGGTACCGCCGCTGTATGCGCGGAGTCTGATATTTTTGATGAAAATCAGTCATTGGGGCAACCTGAGAAGGCCGATATCAGATGAGGGTCGTGAAGACCAAAAGCGTGAGTCAGAAGACCTACAGGCGTAGAATGAAGCAGTTCATGAAGATGGACTGTTTATATTTGTATGCAGAAAAACGGCTGTGACAGAGATGTTCACAGCTTTTTATTTTTATAGAGGAAACATACGTGTGAGACACATGATAGGTTTTTGATACAATAAAATGCTGTGAATGAAACCATTCATTCTTTTATATTTTACACCAAAGGAGGACAAGATGAGAAACAAAAGAATAACAGCATTTTTACTGGCAGCACTGATGGTGATCAGTACTTTGACAGGCTGCGGCAGCAGCAATAGTGCGGCAGGCAGCACAGCAGCATCAGAAAGTACAACAGCAGTACAGAGTTCAGAAACTGCAGCAGGTACAGAATCCGCTGCAGCAGATGCAGAGAATGTCACGATTGACAACGAAATTGACGGCAAGAATTATGAAGTTACATATGATAAGGTACCTGAAAGAGTGGTAACACTTGCAGGTTTTACAACAGAAATGCTGATGTCTCTGGGGCTTCAGGACAAGATTGTCGGCTATGGCTATATGGACAATGAAATTTCAGAAGAGTATGCGGATGCTTTCAGCAAATTAAAATGTCTGTCAGACGGCAATCCTTCTCAGGAAGCATTATTGGCTGAAAACCCGGATTTCCTGACAGGATGGGCCAGCACTTTTTCAGAGAAAAACTTCCCGAAGAGTTTCTGTGATGACAATGATATCGCTTTATATGTACCGCGAGTAGAACACGCACCGGCAACAATGGAAAGTGTTTATCAGGATTTTGAAAACCTCGGCAAGATTTTTAAAGTAGAAGACCGTGCCAATGAAATTATCACAGATATGAAAGATCGTGTTGCAGCAGTTCAGGATGCAGTGAAGGATGAAGAACCTGTATCTGTATTTGTTTATGATTCCGGTGAAGATGCGCCATTTACAGCAAGTGCAGGTCTTCCTACAGATATGATTACCCTTGCAGGCGGCAAAAACATCTTTGAGGGTTCTGACAGCAACTGGATGACAGCAGACTGGGAGAGCGTTGTGGAAAAAAATCCACAGTATATCATTGTGATGGATTACCTTGCTTCTGATCCTATCGAACAGAAAATTGATTTCCTGAAGAACAATGAGGCACTGTCTGATGTGGACGCAGTGAAAAACGGCAATATTTTTGTGATCGGTCTGACAGATGTGACAGGATGCTACAGAAGTGTTGATGCCATCGAAACAATGGCCAAGAATTTCCATCCGGATTGTTTCAAATAGAAAATGCTGAAAAGAGCAGGAAATAAAACGATGATGCTTGTATTGGCCATTCTGGTTATTTTATTGCTGTTTACTGTTGTCATGGCGATTAATATCGGTGTGGTGGACATTGATGCAGGCACAATTTTTCAGATTATCAGAGGAAAAATAACAAAGTCAGAAGAAATTCTGGCCAATTATTCCAAAAACCAGATCAATATTATCTGGGTACTGAGATTGCCGAAGGTGCTTGTGGCAGGCTGTACGGGGGCTGGTCTGGCCCTGGCAGGTATTATGATGCAGGCACTGACCAAAAATCCACTGGCAGATCCTTATGTTCTTGGTATTTCATCAGGCGCATCCACAGGAGCGGTTCTTTCCCTCCTGTTAGGACCGCTGCCGTTTCTCGGTATTCAGCTGCCATTGGCGGAGGGAGCCTTCTGCGGTGCACTTCTGACGGCGATTCTTGTATTTGTTGTGGGCGGAAGCGGTATGCAGGTGAACACAACAAAAATGGTGCTTGTAGGTATGGCGCTGTCCTCTCTTTTTACGGCACTGACAAATTTGATCGTATTCCTGACCCTTCATCTCGAAAGGTTCAGTCAGCCATGTTCTGGATGACTGGATCTTTTGCGGGAACAGACTGGAAGGATGTACCGATGGCAGCGGTGACACTGCTGATTTCCATGGTATTGACCATGCCGCTGTACAGAGAAATGGATGCGCTGCTCATGGGTGAGGATGTGGCAAGAAATGCCGGTGTGGATGCAGGAAAGATCAAGCTGCTGCTGATGCTGGTAAGTACGCTGCTGACATCTGTACTTGTTTCTATGAGCGGTATCATCGGTTTTGTAGGACTTGTGATCCCGCATATTGCACGAGGCATTGTCGGGGCATCCCACAAGAGACTGATTCCTTTTTCACTGCTGGTGGGAGCCATCTATATGATCTGGGCGGACGTACTGGCAAGAGTTATGGTATCGCCGAAGGAACTTCCTGTAGGTGTCGTTACAGCCCTTTGCGGTGCGCCGGTATTCCTGGC
>JBNMJG010000092.1:0-5583 GCA_050873705.1 Coprococcus sp.
CGCTGCCGATGCAGGTCTTGAAGTGATCGGTGTTTTCTGGTACGGCGGAGAAGCATCTGTCGAAAATATGGATATGTTAAGACCGCAGATTGAAGATGCGGATATGATTTTCGCTGTCGGCGGCGGTAAAGCCATTGATACATGTAAAGTTCTGGCTCATTCCACCAATCGTCCGTTCTTTACATTCCCGACCATTGCTTCAACCTGCGCTTCTTGTACAAGCCTTGGCATTGTTTATCATCCGGACGGCAGTCTGAGAGAATATTCTTTCTCAAAGATTCCGCCGAACCATATCTTTATTAATACACAGATTATTGCTGAGGCACCGGATATTTACCTTTGGGCAGGCATGGGCGATACAATGGCCAAGCATTATGAGTGTACGATTTCTTCCAGAAATGATATTCCGGCCCACAGCGATGCCATGGGTATTGCTTTGAGTTCCATGTGTGCGGTGCCGATTATGCGCTGGGGCGAAAAGGCCATGGCAGACTGCAAGGCCAATCAGGTATCAGATGAGCTGACGGAAGTAATTCTCGGTATCATTATTTCCACAGGATTCGTGTCTAACTTTGTTCAGGTGGATTATACAACAGGTCTGGCCCATGCCATTTATAATGGTTTTACAGTATTGCCAAGTACAGAAGAAAACGGACATCTCCACGGTGAAGTCGTTTCTTATGGTATCCTTGTTATGCTGACCATCGACAAGCAGTACGCAGAAAGAGATGCATTATATAAATTCAGCCGTTCCATTGGCCTGCCGACAAGACTGGCAGATATCCATGCCAAAGCAGAAGACCTGGCAAAAGTCACAGCCAAAGCACTGGCAGGTATTGACGTAAGAGTTTATCCATACACAGTTACAGAGCAGATGATCGTGGATGGCATCATGGAAATGGAAGCCTATGATGAAAAAATGCGCTAAAAACGCATCGGTCCGACAAAAATTTGTACATAATATTCCCGGAAAAGAGGTTGCAATTCTTCTCAGAGGGTGGTAACATAAAGACAGCAAATCAATAAAGTGATTACCGGGAGATTAGAGCAAGGTAAGTAGAGCGAGATGATCGCTCTATTTCCCTTGCTTTTTTGTTTAGAAAGGAGAAAGGATTTATGTATGATGTAGCGATTATCGGTGCCGGTGTGACAGGAAGCGCCATCGCAAGGGAGTTATCAAGATATCAGTTAAATGTCTGTGTCATTGAACGTGAGGAGGATGTCTGCTGCGGCACATCCAAGGCCAACAGTGCCATTATTCATGCGGGTTTTGATGCAGTGCCGGGCACATTAAAGGCAAAGGTCAATGTCAAAGGCAATGCCATGATGGATCAGATTGCAAAAGAGCTGGATATTCCGTTTAAGAGAAATGGTTCTCTGGTTGTCTGCACAAAGGACCAGGATCCGAAGGGGCTGGACGTGCTGATGGAGAGAGGCAGGGCCAACGGTGTTCCGGATCTTCAGATTCTTGACCGTGAGGCGCTGATCGCTATGGAACCGAATCTCAGCGATGATGTCGTATGCGCACTGTTTGCACCGACAGGCGGTATTGTATGTCCTTTCCATATGACCATGGGTTATGCAGAAAACGCATGCAGCAACGGTGTCGAATTTTTCCTGAATACACAGGTGGATAATATTGAGAAAACAGAGTCAGGTTATGCACTGGCAGTGACACATACAGACAGCGGTGAAAAAGAGACAAAGACAGCGAAGATTGTTATCAATGCAGCCGGTGTTTATGCAGATACATTGAACAATATGGTCAGTGAACATAAGCTGCATATTACAGCAAGAAAAGGCGAATATATGCTGCTTGACAAGGATGCAGGCAAGCATGTATCTCATACAATTTTCCAGCTGCCGTCCAAGATGGGCAAAGGTGTTCTTGTGAGCCCGACGGTTCACGGCAATCTGCTGGTTGGACCGACAGCTGTAGATGTGGAAGACAAAGAAGCAGTCAATACAACACAGGCCGGACTGGATTCCCTCGGACGTACCGCTTCTCTCAGCGTGAAGAATGTACCACTTCGTCAGGTGATCACATCTTTTGCAGGGCTGCGTGCCCATGAAGCCGGTGATGATTTTGTGATCGGTGAAGCAGAAGATGCCAAAGGCTTTATCAATGTGGCAGGTATTGAGTCTCCGGGACTTTCATCTGCACCGGCTATCGCAGTGATGGTGGCAGATTTGGTGAAAGAGATGCTGAAGCCTGAAGTTAACGGCAAGTTCAACCCGATCAGAAAAGGCATTCTTCATCCGGATACACTGACACTGGAAGAAAGAAATGAACTGATTAAGAAACAGCCTGCATACGGCAATATTATCTGCCGTTGTGAGATGATCACAGAGGGTGAGATTCTGGATGCCATTCATCGTCCGCTGGGTGCCCGTTCCCTGGATGGTGTGAAACGTCGTACAAGAGCCGGTATGGGACGCTGCCAGGCAGGTTTCTGTTCACCGAGAACAATGGAGATTCTTGAACGTGAAGTACCAATGAGCATGTTTGACATTACAAAGAACGGTGTTGGTTCCAATATCGTTATCGGTACCAACAAGGAATTATAGGAGGGCGCATGATGAAAGCATATGATTTGATTATTATTGGCGGTGGCCCTGCTGGTCTGGCAGCCGCTGTTGCTGCAAGAGACAACGGTATTGAAAGTATTCTGATCCTTGAGAGAGACAAGCAGCTTGGCGGTATCCTGAACCAGTGTATCCACAACGGTTTCGGCCTTCATACATTTAAGGAAGAACTGACTGGTCCTGAATATGCAGCTAGATTTATTGAACAGGTTAAAGAGAGAAAGATTGAATATAAATTAAACACGATGGTCATGGATATTTCCCATGAAAAGGTTGTTACAGCCATGAACCGTGAGGAAGGCATGATCCTTCTTCAGGCCAAAGCAGTCATCCTGGCGATGGGATGTCGTGAACGTTCAAGAGGTGCTTTAAATATTCCGGGTTATCGTCCGGCAGGTATTTACTCCGCAGGTACCGCACAGCGTCTGGTGAATATGGAAGGCTATATGCCGGGCCGTGAAGTTGTTATTCTTGGTTCTGGTGATATCGGTCTGATCATGGCAAGACGTATGACACTGGAAGGTGCCAAAGTCAAAGTTGTAGCAGAGCTGATGCCTTATTCAGGCGGTTTAAAGAGAAATATTGTTCAGTGCCTGAATGATTTCAATATTCCGCTGAAACTCAGTCATACAGTTGTCGATATTGAAGGCAAAGATCGTGTAAAGGCTGTGACGATCGCAGAAGTTGGTCCTGACCGCCGTCCGATTCCGGGTACAGAAGAACGTTATGAATGTGATACATTGCTTTTGTCCTGTGGTCTGATCCCTGAAAATGAGTTGAGCAAGAGCGCAGGTGTCGATTTAAGCCCGATCACATCAGGACCGATTGTCAACGACAGTCTGGAAACCAATATCGATGGTGTATTTGCCTGCGGTAATGTGCTGCATGTGCATGATCTGGTGGATTATGTTTCTCAGGAGGCAGGTACAGCCGGCAAGAATGCAGCAGCATATATTAAGAACGGCAAGACCGCCGATGCGAAAACGGTTGAAATTCTGCCTGTAGACGGTGTGCGTTACACAGTGCCGAAATATATCCGCCCGACAGAAATGGAAGATACCCTGACGGTTCGTTTCCGTGTGGGTGATGTTTACAAAAACTGTGCCATTGCGACATATTTTGATGATGAGCTTATTAGCAAACGTAAACGTCCGGTGATGGCACCGGGAGAAATGGAACAGGTCATCCTGCAGAAATCCAAACTGGCAGAATATCCGGATTTGAAACATATTACAATCAAAATTGAGGAGGCATAACGAATGGAAACAAGAGAATTAACCTGTATCGGCTGTCCTTTGGGATGCGCCCTCACAGTGACAATGGACGGCAAAGAGGTTGTAGAAGTCAAAGGCAACACCTGCAAAAAGGGTGATATTTATGCCAGAAAAGAAGTTACCAATCCGACACGTATTGTTACAACAACCGTCAGAGTCAGCGGCGGCGCGGCGCCGATGATCAACGTTAAGACACAGTCTGATATTCCGAAGGACAAGATTTTTGAGTGTGTGGCAGCATTAAAGGGCGTGACGATTCAGGCACCGGTAGCTATCGGTGATGTTGTCCTTGAAAATGTGGCAGGCACAGGCGTCAATATTGTGGCAGCAGGCGCAGTTGAGGCGGCATAATAGATTGAAATAAAATTGAATGGATGAAAAGGCGTGTGAAAGTGCCTTTCATTAAGATGAGATAACGAAATAGAGACATTTGCAGAAAGAACAGGTATCCTGTGAAAACCATCACAGAAGCTGGCTGACTGCGGATGTCTCTTTTTTCGTATGCATAAAAATATTTTGGAATAAAAATATTTGAGCGTATAGTGTATCAATGTATTGGTGTATGAAATTGTCTGTGTGTAAAAATGGGTGAGAAATTTTTTTGACAGGCATGAAACATTTTCGGCATATCAGGTGTATTATGAGTGAAAGGCCTTTCAAGGAGAGTACAAGTAAGATGTTGACAAAAGAAGAATTTACCTGTCTGGCAAGTAAGTATATGGATACAGCTTTTCGAGTTGCCATGAACTATTTGAAAAATAAATCAGATGCCGATGATGTGACTCAGAATGTGCTGCTGAAATTTTATAAAAGCGATGTGCATTTTGAATCGGAGGAGCATGTGAAGCACTGGCTCATCAGAGTGACCCTGAATGAATGCAAAAATTTTCTGCGTTTTCCATGGCAGAAACATGCATCACTGGAAGATTATACGGAAACGCTGCAGATGCCGGAGCCGGAACATCGGGAAATGTTGAATGCTGTGATGGCACTGCCGACAAAATATCGCATGATTTTGTATCTGTATTATTATGAGGGTTATGCGACAGCGGAAATTGCAGAATTTTTGCAGATACCAAACGGCACGGTCCGTACAAGACTTGCCAGGGGCAGGGAGCAGTTAAAGAAAATGTTGAAGGAGGCCGAATGATGAGCCGAAAAGAATTCGATGAAAAATGTTATAAAGAGACAATGGATTGTCTGCACGCCTCTGACGATGTACTTGAGGAGGTCCTGAAAATGGCAGAGCAGAAGAATATGAATACTGAAAATGGCGAAATGCAGGATGTCGGCTGTGAAATCCGCAATCAGAGTGAATACGGCAAAAATAATGGCAGCAAAAACAACCCTCACAAAAATAGCCACAGCAGACACTGGCATCCGGCTCGCGTTGCAGCGGCAGCAGTGGTGCTCTGTGCAGTAGCAGGCACTATGTTTTCTACTGAAATTTCAACTTATGCCGAAGAAGCCATTCACTTTATTGAAGCAAAACTAAGTCCGGCATCAGAAAGGGATGTGGAGACATTTGCAGACGCAGCCCTGGGTGATAAGAGTATTTCAACAAATCATGCTGAGCGAACAAACTCCAGCGGGGAAGTGTTGGATGACCCGGATTCACAGCGTGTGGCAGTTGATTCAGTGACGGCGAATGAATTATTGGACGGCAATGTTCAGAATGTGGATGCGACAGTGGAAGTCGGTGGATATACATTTAATTTTGAGC
>JBNMJG010000093.1:0-5505 GCA_050873705.1 Coprococcus sp.
ATGTGGGCCAGATAGGCATCATCCAGATACTTGTCCAGATCGATCATGGCTTCATCAACGGTTTCTCCGATCAGGTTGATGGAGGTGTTGATATGGGCCGCTTTATTCATCTTGATCTTGCCGGAACCGGTCTTATTGATCATTGGTGTGCTGATGACTTCCTCGTCAATTGGTTCCAGATCGCTGAAATGAATACGGGACTTGAGAATACCCATCTGGATCGCCAGCTCACCTTTGCTGTTAGGCTGGGAAACGACGGTGCCTTTTAAGTCCAGGCTGCGTACGTGAACGGAATCACCCTGTTTGAAATCGGATGCAGCATAGACCTTGGCCTTTTTGGCTGCAGGAGCAGCTTTCTTGCGATTATTGGACTGATTCAGCTTGTCCCGGACACGGCTTCGCTCCTGCTCAAGAGCTTTCATATCCACACCGCCGGATTTGGAAAGCTTGTTCATGGTACGGATGGTATGATCCGCATAATCCTTGGCATCCTGCAGAATGTTCTGGGCTTTCTCATTGGCTTCATTGAGAATCCGTTCCTTCTGTTTGGCAATATTGTCATGCTTTTCTTCCAAACGTTTCTTCAGGGATTCCACCTGTGCCTTATAAGCGGATAATTCTTCCTGCTCTTTTTCAATGGTGGCACGGCTTGTCTCCAGGTCGGCAATCAGCTCTTCAAAATTCTGTTCCTGAACATCAATATTCTTCTTGGCTTCTTCGATAATATGGGCCGGCAGACCGAGCTTTCCGGAGATGGCAAAGGCGTTGCTCTTGCCCGGGATACCGATAAGCAGACGGTACGTCGGGCTGAGGGTTGCCACGTCAAATTCGCAGCAGGCATTGCAGACCTGATCTGTTGTCAGGGCAAAGACCTTCAATTCGCTGTAATGGGTGGTGGCCATGGTGGTGACATGGCGGTTCAGCAGTGTCTTCAGAATGGCAATGGCCAGTGCGGCACCTTCTGTCGGGTCCGTACCGGCACAGAGCTCATCGAAGAGAACAAGTGTCTTTGCATCAGCTGCATTCAGGATTTTGACGATATTGGTCATATGAGATGAGAAAGTACTGAGGCTTTGTTCAATGCTCTGTTCATCACCGATATCTGCGAAGACATCATCAAAAATTGCCAGTTCTGAATGGTCAAAGGCAGGGATATGGAGACCGGCCTGTCCCATCAGTGTAAAAAGTCCGACTGTCTTCAGAGAGACAGTTTTACCGCCGGTGTTCGGACCGGTGACAATAAGCATCCGGTAATCCTTGCCCAAGATCAGGTCGATGGGGACAACTTTCTTCTTGTCCAGAAGAGGATGACGGCCTTTCTTGATATTGATATAGCCATTTTCATTGAAAATCGGTTCGCTGCCATTGTAAGTACGGGACAGGGACGCCTTGGCAAAAATAAAATCCAACCGGGTAAGAACAGCGATATCCTGTTCCAGCATCACCGCGGATTCGCCTGCCAGTTCGCTTAATGTATCCAGAATATGTTCGATTTCCTCTTTCTCCTTGCTGCCCAGTTCACGCAGGTCATTGTTCAGCTTGACAACCGCCATTGGTTCAATAAACAGTGTGGAGCCGGTGGAAGACTGATCGTGGATCATGCCCTGTACCTGGGACCGGTATTCGGCTTTGACAGGCAGGCAGTAGCGTCCGTTTCGCATGGTTACCAGATTGTCCTGCAGCTTGGAGCCGATATTCTGTGAGGATACCATGGAAGCCAGCTGAGAGTGGATCCGTTCGTTGGTCAGCTTGATCTGACGGCGGATGGATTTAAGTGCCGGGCTGGCATCATCAGCCATAGTTTCTTCATCAATAATGCATCGGCGGATTTCATGATTCAGATTGGACATAGGTTCGATCTGCTCAAAAAGGCCATCCAGAGAATCCTGATTGTCATCATCTGCCTCACGGCGGCCGTAAGATTTGGCACGAAGAGCCACATCCAGAGTGGCTGCAATATTTAACAGTTCAGACATACCGACAGTGCTGCCGACTTTCAGACGAAGCAGTGAGCCGCGGATATCACGGATGCCGGAGAAGGAGAGACTGCCCTTTTTCATAATACGGGTCAGGGCATCACTGGTCTCCATCTGTCCCTGAAGGATTTCAGAGATATCAGAGGAAGGCATCAGATTGCGGCACAGCTCTTTGCCCATGGGGGAGCTGGCATAGCCGGTAAGCATATCTATAATTTTAGGGTATTCGAGAATACGCAATGCTTTTTCGTTCATAAGTAAAAACCTCCAAAATAATAGTAAAGCATAATGGCCTTGTTGTCAAACTTTTCGTCTTCTCGGAAAGGTAAAAGTCTGCTATACTATAATATTGAAGCTGCTGATTGCAGTAAATGCAAAGAGAGCTTATGCAGCAGCATAATAAGAGGAATATTCATAAAATGTAACTGTGAAGAAGATGGACAGTTACGATAAGATTAGAAAGGCAGAAACCCGCAGAAAGCGGGCAGAGTGAGAGAATGAGATATATTCATGAATTGAAATCAGGAGATATGGTATCAGATATTTATCTGTGTAAGTCTAAGCAAACATTGAAGACAAAGGCAGGCAAGAGTTATTATTCTATGATTCTTCAGGATAAGACAGGTACAGTAGATGCCAAAGTCTGGGAGCTGACACCGGGCATCGAATATTTTGAGCCAATGGATTTTATTAAAGTGGAAGGACAGGTAACTTCTTTCCAGGGAGCATTGCAGCTGAACCTTCGACGGATCCGTCGTGCCAAAGAGGGCGAATATATTCCGGCAGATTATATGCCATGCAGCCGTTATAATATAGAAGAGATGTACAAAGAGCTGATGGGGTATGTGAATAGTGTCAAAGAACCGCATCTTCATGAGCTGCTTGAATTATTCTTTGTAAAAAATACAGCATTTATCAAGTCCTTTAAAGAACATTCTGCAGCGAAGAGCATTCATCACGGTTTTGTGGGGGGACTTCTGGAGCATACACTCAGTGTGACAAAGCTTTGTGATTTTTATACAACACGCTATGCACATCTGAACCATGATCTGCTGATCACAGCGGCTATCTGTCATGATATCGGCAAGACAAAGGAATTATCTTTATTCCCATCCAATGATTATACAGATGAAGGTCAGCTGATCGGTCATATTGTGACAGGTGTGGAGATGATCCATGATGCCATTCGCGAGATTCCGGGATTTCCGGTGGTTTTGGCCAATGAGCTGAAGCATTGTATTGTGGCACATCACGGTGAACTTGAGTACGGTTCACCGAAGAAGCCGGCATTGATGGAAGCCATGGCACTGAATCTGGCAGACAATACAGATGCCCGTATGGAGACGATGACAGAGATTTTCGACCGTTCAGAGGATAATCTGGAATGGCTCGGCTTTAACCGCATTTTCGAATCCAATATCAGAAGAACATCCAAATAGAATGGAGTCAGGGATGGAGAAAAAGACGATCAAGAAGAATGATATATATACAATCAAGATTGAAGATCTGAGTACAGACGGTTCCGGTATCGGCAAGATCGATGGTTATACACTGTTTGTCAAAGATGCGCTGATCGGTGACACGGCAGAAGTCAAAGTCATCAAGACGAAGAAGAATTACGGATATGGACGCCTGATGCGTATTATCACACCATCACCGGATCGTGTGGAGGCACCATGTCCTCACGCCCGCAGCTGCGGCGGCTGTCAGATCCAGCATTTATCCTATGAACGTCAGCTGGCTTTCAAGGAGAATAAGGTGAGGAACCTGCTGAGCCGAGTAGGTCATGTAGAAGATTATGTGATGCATCCCATCATCGGGATGGAGAATCCTTATTATTATCGCAATAAGGCGCAGTTCCCGGTGGGACTTGGCAAAGACGGTCAGATTGTCACCGGTTTTTATGCCGGGCACAGCCATGTCATTGTAGATTCTGCCCATTGCTGTATTCAGGCACCGGTCAATGAACAGCTTCTGATGATTGTGAAAAAGTGGATGACGGATCATGATATTGCACCTTATGATGAGACAAGTCATAAAGGTCTGGTTAGGCATATTCTCACAAGAGTCGGTTTTAAGACGAAGGAGATTATGGTCTGTCTTATTATCAACGGCACAAAGCTGCCGTACAGTGAGAGCCTGGTGGAAGCCTTGAGAGAGATCCCGGGTATGACAAGTATTTCTTATAATATCAATCAGGAAAAGACCAATGTGATCCTGGGCAGCAGGGTTGTGACTCTCTGGGGACAGGATTATATTACGGATTATATCGGTGATGTCCGGTATCAGATTTCACCGCTGTCCTTCTATCAGGTCAATCCGGTGCAGACAGAGAGACTTTACGGTGCAGCGCTGCAGTTTGCCAATCCGGGACCGGAGGATGTTATCTGGGACTTATACTGCGGTATCGGTACCATTTCACTCTTTATGGCGCAGAAGGCCAAGCAGGTTTACGGTGTGGAAATCGTTCCTCAGGCCATTGAGGATGCAAAACGCAACGCAGAGATCAATGATATCCACAATGCGGAATTCTATGTAGGAAAGGCAGAAGAAGTGCTGCCGCAGGCATATGAGCGTGACCATATCCATGCGGATATCATTGTGGTAGATCCGCCGAGAAAAGGATGCGATGAGAGCCTTCTGGCATGTATTACCCAGATGCAGCCAAAGCGGGTCGTTTATGTCAGCTGCGATCCGGCAACACTGGCCAGAGATCTGAGATATCTGGAAGCACATGATTATAAAGTGCGGGAGGTCCAGTGTGTGGATATGTTCGGTCACTCGGTTCATGTGGAGACGGTTGTTTTATTGGATAGGAAAATAGATCAATAAGTATTGTTGCGGACACGCAGCGTACGAAATAATAAAAATTACAGGCATCAGAAAAGGGATCATCGCACGAAGTCATTCGTGTGATGGTCCCTTTGTTGGAATACATGATCTTATTCACAAAGCAGAGAGTATGCTACTGTTCAATTGCCTGATAGTCGTCTCCCAGTGTAATACCCAGATCGGAAGCAATCTGAGGATTGTAGATACGTGTCAGACTCTGTGGGTCTTCAACCGGCATTGTGGCCGGGTCTTTGCCATTGACAAGAATATCGTAGGCCTGTTCTCCGGCACGATATCCGATATCATAGAAGTCGATGGAGAGGGAGGCAAGGCCGCAGCCTGTACACTGGCTTTCTTCACCGCAGATGATCGGTACGCCGGCTGGTCGGGCAACAGCATCGATGATGGACTGATTGCTGGATACAACATTATCTGTCGGTACATAGATTACATCGCATTCGGAAACACAGTTGTTGGTCACTGACTGCAGATCATTGGAATCTGAGAAACTGAAGTCTTTATGTTGAATATTTAAATCATCCAGATAAGCGGCAATATGTTCAGCCTGATAAACAGAGTTGACTTCGGCTGAGCAGTAGAGAATACCAACCTGTTTCACATCAGGGAAGAGGTCGGCGATGATCTGTGCCTGTTGATCCAGTGGTGCCAGATCGTTGGTTCCTGTAACATTGATACC
>JBNMJG010000094.1:0-5417 GCA_050873705.1 Coprococcus sp.
CATCAGAGGACCGCCCTGTGTACCTGGGAAAATAGCTGAATTCAATTTCTTTGCATATTCCTCTGTACCGCAAAGGATCATACCGCCTCTTGGTCCGCGAAGTGTCTTATGGGTTGTTGTTGTAACAACATGTGCATAAGGAATTGGGCTTGGATGAAGACCTGCAGCCACAAGACCGGCAATATGTGCAATATCAACCATCAGGATTGCATTGACCTTATCTGCAATCTCTCTGAATCTCTTGAAATCAATTGTTCTGCAGTATGCACTGGCACCTGCTACAATCAGTTTTGGCTGGCATTCAAGGGCAATTCTTTCTACTTCATCATAATCGATAAAACCTTTTTCATTGACACCGTAAGGTACGCAATGGAAATACTTGCCAGAGAAGTTCGCTGAGCTTCCGTGTGACAGATGTCCGCCCTGATCCAAAGCCATACCCATAAATGTATCGCCCGGTTTCAGAAATGCCTGGAAAACTGCCATATTGGCCTGCGCACCTGAATGTGGCTGAACATTCGCATAAGCGGCACCAAATAACTTCTTTGCTCGTTCAATTGCAAGATTTTCTACAATATCCACATACTGACATCCGCCATAATATCTCTTGCCCGGATAACCTTCTGCGTATTTATTGGTCAGAGGGCTTCCCATTGCTGCCATAACAGCTTTACTTACAAAGTTTTCTGATGCGATCAGCTCGATATTCTGGTTCTGTCTTCCTTTTTCTAACTGGATAGCTTCTGCAATTTCGCTATCTACAGCCTGAATTTCATCAAATGTGTACATTTTGCACTACCTCCTTTGTTGTCTGCAGGGAACACAGCGCGCTCCCCGCTTACCCTTTATGTCATTTATAAAAAATGTAAATAACCTTTATTCTTCTGCCTGCTCAGTCTCATTCACACGAATACCAAGTTCTTCGAGCTGTTTCTCATCAACTGTATCCGGTGCATTTGTCAGAAGGCAGGATGCATCTTTTACCTTAGGGAAGGCGATGACATCTCTGATACTATCCACTTTGGCCATCAGCATGATCAGACGATCAAGACCATAGGCCAGTCCTGCATGAGGCGGAACACCATATTTGAAAGCATCCAGAAGGAAGCCAAACTGTTCATGTGCCCTTTCCTTAGTAAAACCAAGTGCTTCAAACATCTTCTCCTGAATATCATCCTGGTGGATACGGACGCTGCCGCCGCCGATTTCTGTACCGTTAAGAACAATATCATATGCTTTGGCACGGACACGGCCAGGATCTGTATCAATATACTGAAGATCTTCTTCCATAGGCATTGTAAACGGATGATGCATTGCCTGGAATCTGTTCTCTTCATCAGACCACTCTAATAATGGGAATTCTGTTACCCAGAGGAAGTTATACTGATTCTTGTCAAGCAGTCCCATCTTGTCTGCCAGTTCAAGTCTCAGAGCACCTAAAGATGCATATACAATCTTATTCTTGTCCGCTGCGAATAAAAGAAGGTCTCCCGGTTCACCCTGCATCGCTGAAATCAGTGCCTGCATCTCTTCATCTTTCATGAATTTGGCAAATGAAGATTTAATGGAACCATCCGGCTGAATTGCAATATAAGCCAGACCCTTTGCACCGTAATCCTTTACAAAAGCAACCAGTGCATCAATCTTCTTACGAGGCATTGTGCCCTGTCCCTTTGCATTGATACCTCTTACAGAGCCGCCATCTGCGATTGCATTCTTAAATACTGCAAACTCACAGTCTCTGACAACATCTGTGACATCGTTCAGTTCCATACCGAAACGTGTATCCGGCTTATCTGAACCAAAACGATCCATTGCTTCCTGCCATGTCATTCTCTGAATCGGCAGCGGCACATCCACACCAATAATCTCTTTGAAAAGACGTGCCAGCAGACGTTCATTGACATCAATAACATCATCAACATCTACAAATGAAAGTTCCATATCCACCTGTGTAAATTCAGGCTGTCTGTCTGCACGGAGATCTTCATCACGGAAACATCTTGCCAACTGGAAGTAACGGTCATAACCGGATACCATCAGCAGCTGTTTGAATAACTGCGGTGACTGCGGCAATGCATAAAAAGAACCCGGATGAACACGGCTTGGAACAAGATAATCTCTTGCACCTTCCGGCGTACTCTTTGTCAGCATCGGTGTCTCGATTTCAAGGAAACCTTCTTCTGTCAGGAAGTTTCTGATAACCGCACAAGCTCTGCTTCTCATCATAATATTCTTCTGGATATCCGGTCTTCTTAAGTCAAGATAACGATATTTCAGACGAAGCTCTTCCTTTGTCTTGCTGTTCTCTTCAATATGAAATGGCGGTGTCTCTGATTCAGACAGAATTCTCAGCTGCTCTGCAATAACCTCAATCTCACCTGTCGCAAGGTTCTGATTCACTGCACCAGCACGTTCACAAACCTGTCCTGTAACCGCAATAACAAACTCACTTCTAAGCTTGCCGGCCTTCTCAAAAATCTCAGTACCGCATTTATTCTCTTCAAAGATAATCTGCAAAATACCGGATCTGTCTCTTAAATCTACAAACACAACGCCGCCTTTATTTCTGCTCTTCTGTACCCAGCCCATTACTGTGACTGTCTGTCCAACCTGAGCTTTACTTAATTCTGCACAACGATGGGTACGTTTCATACCGCTCATTGATTCAGCCATATTAAGACTCCTCTCTGTTCTTTTGTACTATTATATATAATTAATCATTATAAACTTTTTCGAATTCTTTGAAACCTTCTGCTTCTAATTTCTCAATCTGCTGCTTCATATTCTTGCGCATTGGCTGAATCGTCACAGTTGTTCCTTCTGCACGAAGTGCCTTTGCACGCTTGAAAATCTCAAGCTTTCTGTCAAGAGATACATTCTTGCCAATGAGAATTGCCAGATTCTTCTCTGAAACAGGTGTCACAGTCTCAAGCTTGTCCTTCAAAATAGTGATAATACGCTCAAAGCCGATGGAGAAACCACAGGCACTGACATCCTGTCCACAGAACTTGCCGATCATCTTATCATAACGACCGCCGCCTGCGATAGAGAAGTTGTAGCCGTCAATACTGATTTCAAAGATTGTACCTGTATAATAGCCCATACCTCGCACAAGTGTCGGATCAAATGTAATCTTCACATGCTCATTGATCATCGCTTTCGCGCATGAAATGATGTCATCAACCCCGTCAACAACCTTTCTGTCCAGATACTCTTCTGCAATATCCTTACAGAAATCACCGCATGTCACATCACCCTGAAGTGACTCATAGATAGACAGGTAACGTGTCACAACCTCTTCTGCATAACCATTCTCGATCAATTCCTTTCGGATACCATCAAGACCAATCTTGTCATACTTGTCAAGTGAGATCAGCACAGAACCGATTGCCTCTTCATCAAATCCTGCCTGAAGTGCTGCTGCACGGAGAATCTGACGATCATTGATATGGATCGTAAAATCTGTGATGCCTACTTCGCTGAAAATCTGAGAAAGCATATCTGAAGTTGCAGCTACAAGCTCGAT
This sequence comes from Coprococcus sp., assembly GCA_050873705.1. GTDB lineage: Bacteria > Bacillota > Clostridia > Lachnospirales > Lachnospiraceae > Coprococcus_A. The sequence continues at coordinate 3,530 of JBNMJG010000094.1, forward strand.
CTCTGCCAGATTCGTGTCATCACCGAGAATATCAATATCACACTGTGTGAACTGACGGAAACGACCTTTCTGAGGATTATCCGCACGCCATACATTGCCGATCTGCAATGCCTTAAAAGGTGTCGGCAGTTTCTCCTTATTGTTCGCGTAATATCTTGCCAGCGGAACAGTCAGATCATATCTGAGACCATTGTCTGCAAACTCCTGCTTACCGGCCTCGATGGCTCTTGTCAGGTCAGCACCTCTCTTCATCACCTTGAAGATCAGCTTCTCATTGTCACCGCCCTGTTTGGATGTCAGGTTCTCTATATGTTCCATAACTGGAGTTTCAATCTGCATAAAGCCATAGGCCGCATAACTGGTCTTGATCATCTGCAGAATATGTTCTCTGAGACGCATATCTGCAGGAAGCATATCGCACATGCCTTTTACAGGTGTTTTAATGAACTTCATTATATCCTATACACTCCTTCTAATTATTCGATCATAACGTTTATCATCGCATCTGAAAAAACGCCTGTATACATTCTAGCCTATATTGTCCGGAACCGCAAGGTCTGATTTTAGAAAGATTTTAGAAAGTTACAAGAATAAATTCCGAAAATATCCTTTATGCAGCAATAATCAGCTTATGACTGTCATATAAATAGCGATAAACATGATTTGAAAGGACCTCTTCCTCTGAAACAAGCTGATGGTTCACTGCCTCCACAACCTGTCGCATATCCCAGGCACTCACATCCTCATCCACAGGAATCAGCAATACTTCATGGATACTGCTTGGCAGTACAAAAATATCTCTTCCCACAGAATCTGCAAAACTTTTGAGGCAGTCTGTATAAAACAAAACCGAGGCCCCATTCAGCCTGATCACATTGGTCAGCACATATAAAGGCATCTCTTTGGCCCCTTCATTCTCTTCAAGAAATGTACCGTATTCTTCTGCCATCTGATCATCTGCCATCTCAAAGTTCATATCCTGTACCGGCTCCACTACCCCTTCCCACAAACGCTGCATATTCGCCACTGCCAATTTATAAAGATCCGAAACCGTCACTTTCCATCTTTTCATCAGATCATCCGATATCAGCACCGTTCCGATCTGACTTGACTCCTCCTCAACCAATATCCGAAATGTCAGTGCCAGATCCAGCTTTCGAACAAATGGACAATGCTCAAGTTTCTGACGATTCTTCTCATAATTCACGACTCTGAGGATAATATGATCACTGATATTCTCAAAGGCCTCAAACCATTCTCCTGTCACAGGCAGTGTATAGACACTACACTGTCTGCAGATAACGATGATCTGATCAATCAGATCATCTGCTGCTGCACCTCTTAAATACTGCTCATAAATATCCCGCATATAAAAAACAGGTGCTGCGTTCTCCCCTTCTCTCCTGATCGTCATGATTTCAGACATCACGCCATTATTCTTTGCAATCTCCGACAGAACAATCTCTGTCTCACTGTCATCGGTCAGAACAGACTCCACATTCTCCCGTATATAAGTCACAAACTCCCCATATGATAAAACTGACTGACGCATTGTATTCCTCCCCATATGATTAATTTCGTTCCGGCCGTGAACTGTTGTTTATATTATAATCACGACAATTATCCTCAGCAATGATGATTCATCGACACCTGCCAAAGACAGTCTGCATCAGTCAAATTGAATCGACAACGGCTGCCTTCATCCTTTTGGGGCAACACAAAACGAACCGGTACAGACTTCCTCTGTACCGGTTCGCATCTCTCACTAAAACATTAAGCTCTGACAGCCTTCTTTAGTAAATTTTTTAATTCCTCCACATTAAATTCATAATGTTTCCCGCAGAAATGGCAGTTCACTTCTATCGGCTTCTGATCATCGATCATATCC
>JBNMJG010000095.1:0-5388 GCA_050873705.1 Coprococcus sp.
ATATAACTCCATCAGTTTGATCAGGCTCTTGCCATAATACAAATCAGTTGCCCATCGCTGACCGATACGCACTGCAAATGTATTGGCATCATTGACACCATTGATCAGATCACTGTAATTGTTCTTCAGCAGTTTTGCTCTATCCTCAATTGCTTCAGTGTATGTATTGTATGCTCTGAAACCGGCAGATGTTGAATAAATCTGTCCGCTCTCAGTCATCTCTGACGTACGCATGGAAACACTGCCTGCTGTACCGGTTCCTTTAATACCAAAAAGGTTGCAGTACCCATAAGCCAATCCTGAAAGGCCCTGTCCTTTCTTGCCGCCCGGTCCATAAGTACCAAAGCCGGATTCCTGAATAATCTGCGCGATTGTAACAGATGCAGGATAGCCATATTCATCCTGGGTCTTTAACGCACCAACTACCATCTCCTGTGTAATAAAAGAAGGCAAACCCTTGATCGGTACATCTACATTGTACTGTACTCTTTCACCAATCTTTGAAAAGACACTTGATTTCTTATAGGAAGCAGACTGTGTTGTCTCTGAAGTCTTCTTATCATCTTTCTTTACAACTGTCTTTTTATCATCCTTCTTATTGTCCTTCTTGTTGTCTTTCTGCTGATTATTCTTGTCGTTCTTTATGACTTTATTCGGTTTCTTATCTCCGTTGTTGTTCCCCGTTTCTGTCTCTACGATATCATCCGGTGCATTCTTCATCACCTGTCCTGTAACAGGATCTATCTTATCACCATCTGTATTATACAGATAACCTGTTTCTTTATCATAAATGATATCGCCATTCTTCAACATATCACTGACCTTATCTGAAATAGCCTGCATCTTGCCATCCGCATCTCGTGCTTCTGACACGATTGCATCAGTCTCGGTTTCAGTCTCGGTTTCAGTTTCCGTCTCAGTCTCAGTTTCAGTCTCGGTTTCAGTTTCAGTTTCTGTCTCAGTCTCAGTTTCTGTCTCGATTTCTGAAGCAGCTGTCACATCCGTATTGTCTTCAGATACTGCTGCAGCCTCTTGTGCAAAGGCGGCCATCGGCTGTCCGGCAAGCATCGCAGCAATCATGACACCGGCTGCGTACCGTTTCCATGTACACTTCTTCAATTCTTGTCAGTCTCCTTTTCTAATCTCATTGTTGCCATTTAATACTTCGGTTCTCACATTACAGTTAGAAACGACCATATTATATTATACTCTTTTTGTACCAACGCTGTCAACCCCGATTGGTAAGTCATCGCTAACACCATTTATTTAAGCCTCATCATCTGTATACTCTTTGGAAATGTGAGGCAGCTGCCATCTGCTGTTTGTCTATTATCAGGATGTATGCTGTGGAATATTCCAATTATATCCTACTTTTTATCAAAAATCACCCAACAATTACCGCAAATTGTTTATTTTCTGTGTCGTCCGACCTTCAAATCATGTATAATAGATAAAAGAGATGCTAAACGCATCAATCCCAAACCATCAGCAGTTGAAAGGAATGAATTTATGAAAAGCGAAAACACCAGATACCGTCTGGCTCAATCTATGGCTGAATGCATGAAAACAACTCCCGTCGAAAATATCACCATTCGACAAATTGTTGATAAGTGCGGTGTCACACGGCAGACTTTTTACCGTAATTTTATTGATAAATATGACCTGATCAACTGGTACTTTGAAAAACTTCTGGACAAATCCTTTGAACATATGGGCCGCGGAAAAACTGTTTTCGAGGGCCTGGAACGCAAATTTACCTATATCAGAGATGAACAGGTATTTTTTGCTGCTGCCTTTAAATATGACAGTCAGAACTCTCTCCGTGAGCACGATTATCAGCTGATCCTTCAATTTTATGAGCAATTGATTCTTGAGAAGGAAGGTCATATGCCGGACCCGGAACTTCATTTTCTCCTCCGCATGTATTGCAGAGGTTCCATTGCCATGACCGTTGACTGGGTACTGTCGGGTATGAAATTGACGCCTTCCGAACTGGCTGCCCTGCTCACAGAAGCTATTCCTCCTAAACTGGCAGAAATTTTGCTGTAACGTTACATTTCTCCTTTTCTGTCACTTTCTTTTTTTGTCTCTAATTGTTAATATAATATCAGAGATTAAAACAACAACACATTTTAAAAAGGAGATCTTAATTATGGCAAATCGTATTATGTTGAATGAAACTTCTTATCACGGCGCAGGTGCTATCCAGGAAATCGCAGCAGAAGCAAAGGCTCGCGGCTTCAAAAAGGCTTTCGTATGCTCCGATCCTGACCTTGTCAAATTCAATGTTACATCCAAAGTAACAGACATCCTGACTGCTAATGATTTAACATTCGAACTTTATACAGATATCAAGGCAAACCCTACGATCGAGAATGTTCAGCATGGCGTTCAGGCTTTCAAGGCATCCGGTGCAGATTATATCATCGCCATCGGAGGCGGTTCCTCCATGGATACATCTAAAGCCATCGGCATCATCATTGCCAATCCTGAATTTGAAGATGTCAGAAGCCTTGAAGGTGTTGCTCCGACAACAAAACCATGTGTTCCGATCATTGCAGTTCCTACAACTGCCGGTACTGCTGCAGAAGTCACCATCAACTATGTTATCACAGACGTTGAAAGAAAACGTAAATTTGTCTGCGTAGACCCTCATGATATGCCGATTATCGCTATCGTAGATCCAGATATGATGTCCTCTATGCCAAAGGGCTTAACTGCTGCCACCGGTATGGATGCCCTGACACATGCCATCGAAGGCTACACAACGAAGGCTGCATGGGAAATGACAGATATGTTCCATCTGAAAGCCATCGAAATTATTTCAAGATCTCTTCGCGGCGCTGTTGCCAATACAAAAGAAGGCCGTGAAGGTATGGCTCTCGGCGAATATATTGCCGGAATGGGATTCTCCAACGTGGGCCTGGGCATCGCACATTCCATGGCACATACACTTGGTGCCGTTTATGATACCCCACACGGCGTTGCCTGCGCAATGATGCTGCCAATCGTTATGGAATACAATCAGGAATGCACCGGCGAAAAATATCGTGAAATCGCCCGTGCCATGGGTGTCAAAGGTGTCGATGATATGACACAGGATGAATACCGCAAGGCTGCCATTGATGCCGTTAAACAGCTCTCTGAAGATGTCGGCATCCCGGCCAAACTTGATGCCATCAAAGAAGAGGATCTTCAGTTCCTGGCAGAATCCGCCTTTGCAGATGCCTGCGCACCTGGCAATCCAAAGGATGCTTCTGTGGAAGACTTGAAAGAACTTTTCAAAAAAATCATTAAATAATCGACACTTTATATAGTAGTGTCTTATATCTTAATGCAAAGACTTCCTGTTCCTTAAGTATCCTGTATACATTTTAGTACAAAGAATCCTATTGACAATTTTTCAAAAAGGACTATAATCTGTAATTGTTTCAAGAACAAACAACAAAAGCAACGATCAGGACACGATTTTCTTAGTCCGGTATCTTTTCAGAGAGCTGACGGTTGGTGTGAGGCAGCAGATATTTAAGAGAATTATCCCCTGTGAGCTTTTCGGACGAAACAGATTCATTAGTCCGAAACGGATTCTCACCGTTACAGGAGAGCATGTTCACCGATGACAGAGTGAATCGGGGACGTGGCAGAGTGATCGATTGAAAAACCGATAATAGAAGTGGTAACGCGGAGTCATAGGCTTCGTCTTCTGAAAGACCCGGAAGGGTGCAGAAGGCGGAGCTTTTTTTATATGATTTATTCGTTCAAATTCAAAAGGATTTTGCCAGGCATGCAGACAATCCATTCTTTTGAACTTCAACATCCGAATCACCTGCCAAATAGAAGTATTTCAACTTAAGAGGAGGCACATTATTATGAATACTTTAGTTATTGTTCTGATAGCAGCCGTTTGTCTGGTTGCTGGTTATTGTTTATATGGCCGCTGGCTGGCCAACAAATGGGGCATCGACCCGAATGCAAAGACACCTGCTGTACGCAAAAACGACGGTCAGGATTACGTTCCGACAGATGGTCTGACAGTCTTTGCCCATCAGTTCTCATCCATCGCAGGCGCAGGTCCTGTCACCGGTGCCATTCAGGCAGCCGTCTTCGGTTGGGTTCCTGTTCTTCTCTGGATTCTGATCGGCGGTATCTTCTTCGGTGCTGTTACAGACTTTGGTGCTTTATATGCCAGTGTTAAAAATGATGGCAAGTCCATGGGACTTCTGATTGAGAAATATATCGGCAAAACAGGCAAGAAATTGTTTCTTCTGTTCTGCTGGCTCTTTACACTGATTGTTATCGCAGCCTTTGCTGATATGGTTGACGGTACATTTAATGCCTATACCGTTACAGATGCCGGTGTGACACAGTTATCTGATGCAGCCACTGTCAATGGCGCAGCCGGAAGCATCTCTCTTCTGTTCATCGTATTTTCCGCTGTCTTCGGCCTGATCCAGAAGAAAGCACATTTTAAGGGCTGGAAAGAAGTCGTTCTCGGTCTTGTATGTATGTTTGCAGCATTTGTGATTGGTATGAACTTCCCGCTGATCGCATCTAAGACAACATGGTCTTACATCGTCTTTGCTTATATCTTCCTGGCCGCTGTACTGCCGATCTGGCTTCTGATGCAGCCTAGAGATTATATGACAACCTTTATGTTTGCAGGCATGATCATCGCCGCTGTTGTTGGTCTGTTTGCTGCACACCCTACAATGAACCTGCCGATGTTTACCGGTTTCCACAATGAAAAATCCGGTGACCTGTTCCCAATCCTTTTTGTAACTGTTGCCTGCGGTGCTGTATCCGGTTTCCACAGCCTGGTATCCTCCGGTACATCATCCAAGACAATCTCCAACGAAAAGGATATGCAGAAAGTCGGCTACGGCGCCATGGTACTTGAAAGTCTTCTGGCTGTTCTGGCTCTGTGTGTTGCCGGTGCTGCTGCTTCTGCCGATGGTACTGCCGCTACAGGCACACCATTTGCTATCTTCTCATCAGGTGTTGCCGGATTCCTTGAAATGTTCGGTATCCCTGTTTACGTTGCCCAGTGCTTTATGACAATGTGTGTATCCGCCCTTGCATTTACAACCCTTGATTCTGTAGCACGTATCGGACGTATGTCCTTCCAGGAACTGTTCACTGTTGATGATATGGAACATGCTGAAGGCTGGAGAAAGCTCTTATGCAACAAATATTTCTCCACTGTCCTGACACTGGTTCTTGGCTATATCCTGACTCAGATCGGTTATTCCAACATCTGGCCGCTGTTCGGAAGTGCCAACCAGCTTTTAAGTGCCCTTGTTCTGATCACCTTATGCGTCTTCTTAAAAGTCACAGGCCGTGAATTCAGAACACTTGTTGCACCGCTTCTCATCATGCTGGCTGTTACAT
>JBNMJG010000096.1:0-5371 GCA_050873705.1 Coprococcus sp.
TAGGAATACCATCCCAGGCGCCAAGCATTGATGCGAGTTCTTTCTCTATTCCGGAGGCTTTGCCTTCCACATCCACTGCATGGATCAGAAATTCACTGCAGTAAGGTGCCAGAAGATCCAGTGTCTCTTCATTCACAGGGTGTTTTGTAAACTTCTGCCAGCGATCTGTGACAATATAATAAAGCCCGTCCTTTTTGCGGCAGCTCAGATCCAGAACCAGGTGTTCTCTGCCAACGGATTCATGGATGGCTTTTAAATGTTCAAAACCAATCTTGCCCTCTTTAAACACATAAGAAGTCACAATAACATGTGAAGCGCCGGCATGAATAAACTTCATAGCGTTGCCGCTGTGAATGCCGCCGCCGATCATCAGACCGCCCGGAAAAGCTTCAAGTGCCCCCATGGCCTGAGCAAGGTCTGCCTCATAGTACTCAGAGCCTTCGGGATTTAAAAGAATGATATGACCGCCGGTCAATCCTTTATTCCGGTACAACCCGGCATACCAGGCTGCATCCTGTTCTGAAACAAAATTATCAATGGCCTGGTTCATCTCATCCTTTAAACTGCCTCCTACAATCTGTTTCACTTTTCCATTATGTATATCAATACACGGTCTGAATTTCATGATCCCGCCTCCACTTGTTTTTGCCTTATTATATCCAAAAAAAAATATTTCTTCAAGCCGTATCATATATTTTAATGTAAATGATCTGTACAGGAAGGATTGCCTATGCGTATATGTGAACTCCGGGAAAAAGAAGTCATCAATATCCGTGACTGCCAACGGCTCGGCCGGGTACTGGACATAGAATTCGATCTTCATACCGGTGCCATCTGTCAGTTGATTCTTCCGGGGCCCGCTCGTTTCTGCGGTTTCTTTGGTAGGGAGGCTGAATATCTCATCGGCTGGAAATGCATCCGTCAAATTGGAGCAGATATCATTCTGGTGGATGTTGATCTTGAAAAATGTGCCCAAAAACCGCCGAATTAAATTGACCTGCGTTGCACAATTGTTTATAATAAACGTTAACAGGGATGATTCCCTTATGTACAGGAGGAAGAAGATATGAAATGCCCATTTTGCAGTGCAGAGGATACACGTGTGATTGATTCCCGTCCTACCGACGACAACGCTTCTATTCGCCGCCGACGTCAGTGCCCGGTCTGCGGGAAACGTTTTACAACCTATGAGAAAATCGAGACACTGCCTCTGATCGTCATCAAGAAAGACAACAACCGGGAACCTTACGACCGTTCTAAAATCGAAGCCGGCATTGTTCGTTCCTGTCATAAGCGTCCGATTTCAACAGCCCAGATCACCGCAGTCGTTGATGACATTGAGAATACGCTTTTCAACAGAGAAGAACGTGAGATTCCGACCATGGTCATCGGGGAACTTGTCATGGACCACCTCAAGGATCTGGATCCTGTGGCCTACGTTCGTTTCGCATCGGTTTACCGTGAATTCAAAGATATCGATACCTTTATGGATGAGATCAAGAAAATACTTGCGTCCAATTAACAAAGACGGATGCCCCACCCACTGTCTGATGACAGTGAATAGGGCATCCGTCTTCGTTATTTTTTCTTCTCTAAGTGATGTTTGATTTCATGACAGATCCGGGTACATTGCTCATACTCTTCTTTTGTCAGCATGTCTTCACTGAAAGCTGCCTGATGGAGTTTTTCCATCAGCCACATTAATTCTTTCTCATCCGGCTGTTCAAGCTGGGACTGCAGCCATTTCACGTAGTCCCAGTCATCCAATGGCTGATCCGGACGGATACCTGACCGTTCCAGTTCTTCTGTCAGATGCTGCCATTCAGATAATAATGCTTTATTTCTATTTACACGACTGTATGTTCTAAAAGACCGCTTCCGATATCCGGAATAATAGACAAATCCTCCAAGCACTGCTAACAAAGCCACAACTGCCGCCGGCCATAAAGGAATTCCTTTATTTTCGTCTGCACCCCTCTGAGAACCATTCAAAGAGTTAGTGCTGTTTCCTGTTTCTTCATTCTTCTGTAAAGACTCAGCATCCTCTCCTTTTGTCTCCTGCACCTTCTCTGAACTCTCTTCTGATGTTTCTGATGCCGTTTCGGTCCTTCCTGATTCTGTTTCCTGTAAAGTGTCCGTATATTCAGAATTCTCTGCAGCAACAGAATCTGTCTCTGTGGCTGACGGATGATTTTGCGCGATGGCAGCATCTGCCGGTGTCATATCCACCGGGATCCATATTCCATGTATACGATCATAGATTTCTGCCCATGCATGTCCCCTGTAACCTGTTACATCGGCCGTATAACCGCCAAGGGATGTGTCTGCCTTAAAATCCTGCGGCCACACAACATATCCCGATGCATATCTGGCAGGAATGCCTGCCAATCGAAGCATCATAACGCCTGCAGAAGCAAAATGAATACAGTAGCCCTTTTTCTGCCTTCCGAAAAAGTCCTCAACAACATTACTTCCATCCGGCACAGGTTCCAGATTGTTTTTCTCATAAGTGCAATTCTGCTGCAGAATATTTTGTATCTCTGTCACCCACTGGTACACCGTCATGTCACCATTTTCTGACTGAAGCGCTTTGACAGCCTGCTCCAGTGAAGGCATGCCATCCGGCACACTCAGATAATTGGCATATACATAACTGTCATAATCCTGGAATAAATCAGCCTCATCCTGATTAAGAACAATACTTTCCGGAGTGTCATCCGCCAGTATTTTTTCCAAATCAGGCAGCGGATAGCCATTGAATTCATTCTGGGATGAAGCCTTCAGATAACTGTCCCCTTCCATTGTCATGCCGCTTATATTGATGCCATAGGGCGCCCAGGTACATTGATCATCTGCGGATATATTGGAGACAATGTAATTTTGTTCGGATGCATCATCTTCTATTGCACCGAGACAGCGGAATAACTGCTGCGCCCACAGTACTTTCGCTTCATCATAGGTCCATTGCCCGGATGCCGACCATTGCTGATAATCTTTACGAAGTCCATCATCTGTGATCACAGCCCAGCACTCTGTATCTATATTGTAAGAAGCACCTGAAAAATCCTTCATATAAACAGCGGACCGGGGCCTGACATCTGTCCAGACCTTTAATTCAACCTTGCCGGACTGCACAGGAGATTGATTACTTAAAAGCCCCGGCTGATCACCCATCAACTTGCCGAGGGCCCTCTGTGCTGCCGAAAACATTTGCTGCGGATAATTTTTGACGGCATCATACTGATTATGCATAAAATCTGCTGCATAATTTCGAGCCAGCCAGTCACTAAACCCAAATACCAAAGTCAGCATAACAACGGCCAGTACTCCCGCTCGGAATGCTTTTCTATTCATCATGGAGTTCAGCACATAAACATTGACAGAATCAAAGGCAATAAAACCCCCCAGCGTAATGATCACAGCAAACATCCATCTGATATCCGGAAAAGCATCCAGCATTAAAGACATCGCCAATGCAAGCCCCGTCAATAGGATCGTAATTTTATTTGACCGCATAGCAGCTGTTGCATAGTTAATGATCAACATCAGCACTCCAAGAACCAATCCATAAAAAAGCATATTTTCAGCCGTATCCGCATTGTCAAGAACCAGCTGGATATCCATCTGATAATAACGGGAAACCGCTTTTTCCAGCCCCTGAGCCCAGGCATTGTATCCGGAAAGAATACTGGCCTGATTAAACCTTGCAATAATCGCCAATAGGACACTGCCTATGATAAAGCCTTTATTCTCCTGGTACGTTATGTTCAGAACTTCAATTAAAATACCAAATACTGCCGAAATCCCAACAAGCTTTATAATATCCGGTTTTAGCCCTGTATTACCGCAAATCCATTCAATCCATCCGATCGACCAGACACACAGCAGCAAACCATGGAATATACCGGTCAGTATCCGTTCTCTCATCTCAGGTTCACTGTCATAGACCGGCCATTTCTGCTGGATATCCAATTCAAATCCTTTTTTCGATTTTTTACCCATCCTTTTGTACCTTAAAACTTATTTAAATACGAATTAAACACTCTGACATTGATTTCTTAATACGCGCTGCATCAAAATAACCTGCTGTTTCTTCGTTTGTCAGTATCTCACCGGACAATTTTAATGTGATATCAGCAGCATAAAGTCCATATGGAAAAGCTTCTTTGTACATTTCCTTCAGGTCCACAAAGCCTTCATAACAGGACGCAGACATCAGATAGCTCATTAATGCATAAATATCATCTGTTTTACTGATGCGCTGCTTTGAAAGCTTTTTGGCCTCTGCATCATACCACACAATAAAATGCCGGCAGTTTTGTTCCAACAGCGCGTTGGAAATGGATAACGCAGCTTCGACCAAAGCTTCCGCATTGCTTTTTTCCCTCTGAGACGCTGCACAAAAATCCATAAAGATCCCTGCTGCAAGACAAATTGGCTCACCAGCCTCCCTGACATAAAGCTCACCGCTTCGCGCCGTCAATTTCCAGTGGATCGTCTGAAGACGATCTCCGGGACGGTAAGGACGGATCTGATAAATCTGTGAATGATCATTGCCCGCAGCCTCCGGCTCCTCCTCCTCGGTCTCGCCAGCAAAATGGCGGACACCTTCCGATACCTCCACCATCGTTTCATAGATTTTCGGAAGAAAGGTTATCTCCTTTGTCAGATTTACCTTTTTGTTCAGGCTGAAAAGACCAAAAATATCTTTCATACGGATCCTGTCAATCACAATTTTGACTTTTCCGCATTGATAACCGCAAATATCATAAATGACATGGCTGTCAATTCTTCCATCATGATCAATCGTCAGGTAACTGACCCTTTGTTGATTGGTAAGACTGGAAATGCAGCGCATACGCAAATTGATTTGCCCCAAAGGAAGCAGGATCCCCCGCCTGATATCTATCTGCAGTTGGATCGGATTATTCTTTTCTGCCACAGGAACCGGTATTTTCATGTTGATATTTATTTTGCTGCGGGCTATAGCCAACAATACCAGCGAAATAACCGGCAAAAAAACAGCCGCAGCCATCAGCATACTGACAGCCGCATTCTCATAGATCACCGACTCATAGACCATAAAAACCGCAAAAATAAGATACATTCCCCAGCGTATCATCATTGCTTCTTTCTCCGCACAGTAGGCCGCTCTGTATCATTGATAATCTGGTCAATGAGATCCGATGCCGTCACATGATTGATACGTGCTCTGGCATTCAATCGTATTCTATGGATAGCCACATCGTAAAATACATCGGCTACATCATCCGGATAGACGAACTTTCTTCCCTGGAGCCATGCACAGCTTTTGGCCATGGCAGCCAGGGCCACTGTACCCCGGGGACTGATTCCCAGTTCGATCATATCA
>JBNMJG010000097.1:0-5356 GCA_050873705.1 Coprococcus sp.
CGCCAGTATTATCCGATTGAGAGGTCACACTGTCCTGTTTTTCCTGTACTTCCTCTGACTTTTCTTCCTTATTCTCCAATAGACCAAGGGCTGCCATCTGCTCCTGCAATTCTGCCTTACGCATCACAGATGTATTCTTCACACCCTTTGCTTTCAAAATCTCCCGCATCTGAGCGACAGATAATTTTTTTTCCTGCTCAGCCATAAAAGCCTCCTTATCTGCTGACAAATTCTTACTGTATCCGGCATAGCCAAATTCTGCACTGTATGGATACAGCTAAAATCCAGTTTTTAACAAATATTCATATCACTAAAAAATATAATTGGGTAATCAATCGTTGAATCTTCTATAAATTCTATATAACAAAATAAGAACAAAGCATCTTACGATACTTTTAATTAAGAAAGACTGAATAATTCTTTTTTACCATTATATATGAAATCAGCAAAAATAAAAAGCCCAAGTTTTCTTTTTTATTTTCTTTTCAGAATCATAAATACAACCCCTCCGCCATTTAACTGCCGATGCAGACCGAAAATATGCACGAAAAACAATTTTATATTATTTACAATTTTTTACAATTTGAAAGTTTCCGGTTTGTTTCCTGCAATTTCATCTGCTTTATATCCACTTTATCACCAATGAAGAGCTTTTATGAAGGAAAACTTTAACAAAATTCCTATTTTTTTACAGATTAAAGTGAAAAAAGATTGAATTATTCTCTAATCTATATTATAATCATCAGTGGAAAGAACGAATTCCACTGAACATACTTTGCTGCGGATTTTTGTCCGTCAGCAGGTCAATATAAGGAGGATGAAACAGAATGTCTTACAGTGACGAAATTATTGAAAGAGTTAAAGCAAAAAATCCTAACGAACCTGAATTTATCCAGGCAGTAACTGAAGTTATGAATTCTCTTCGTCTCGTTGTAGATAACGATCCAAAGTATCAGAACGAAGCATTACTTGAGAGAATCGTTGAACCAGAACGTATCATCATGTTCCGTGTACCATGGGTTGACGATGAAGGCAAAGTTCAGGTCAACAGAGGTTTCCGTGTTCAGTTCAACAGTGCAATCGGACCTTACAAGGGCGGTCTCCGTTTCCATCCATCCGTTAACTTAAGCATTATCAAATTCCTTGGTTTTGAACAGATTTTCAAGAACTCCCTGACAGGCCTTCCTATCGGCGGCGGCAAAGGCGGTTCTGATTTCGATCCTAAGGGCAAATCTGACCGTGAAGTTATGGCTTTCTGCCAGAGCTTTATGACAGAGCTCTGCAAACATATCGGTGCTGATACTGATGTTCCTGCCGGTGATATCGGTGTAGGCGGCCGTGAAATTGGTTATATGTATGGTCAGTACAAGAGAATCCGCAACGTATCCGAAGGTGTCTTAACAGGTAAAGGCCTCACATACGGCGGTTCCTTAGCTCGTACAGAAGCTACAGGCTACGGTCTTGTATACCTTACAGAAGAATTATTAAAATGCAAGGGCGACACAATCGAAGGCAAGAAGATTGCTGTTTCAGGTGCCGGCAATGTTGCAATTTATGCAATTGAAAAAGCTCAGCAGCTCGGTGCAACAGTTGTTACATGCTCCGATTCTACAGGCTGGGTATATGATCCGGAAGGCATCGATGTCGCTGCTCTGAAAGAGATCAAAGAAGTACAGCGTGCACGTCTGACAGAATACAAGAAATACAGACCACAGTCTGAATACCATGAAGGACGCGGCGTATGGCAGATTCCTGTTGATATCGCTCTTCCATGTGCTACTCAGAACGAACTCTTCCTTGAAGATGCTAAACAGCTTGTAGCAAATGGCTGCAAGGTTGTTGCTGAAGGTGCTAATATGCCTACTACTCTTGATGCAACAGAATACCTTCAGGAAAGTGGTATCTACTTCGTACCTGGCAAGGCTTCCAATGCCGGCGGTGTTGCTACATCCGCTCTTGAAATGTGCCAGAACAGCATGCGTTACAGCTGGACATTCGAAGAAGTTGACGCTAAACTCAAAGACATCATGATCAACATCTTCCACAACATCGACAACGCTGCTAAAGAATACGGCGTAGAGAACAACTACGTTGCAGGTGCTAACATCGCAGGCTTCAAGAAAGTCGCTGATGCTATGCTTGCTCATGGTATTGTTTAAAAAATAATAAAGTTCGGTCAAATACAATAAGAGGGATTCCTATGGAATCCCTCTTATTGTATTTGACCGAACTTTTTCCATAATTATACAAATCAAACACGATATGCTATTACCATTATGCAGGCATACATCCATTTGACAAAATACACATCAGTGACAATATGCCTAAAAAAGCCTCCCTTTTATCTTATCTGAGCCCTGTTCCTGTTTGCATACACACATCCGTTTGCATAAATCCGCCAGCTATGCTATCATAGATATAGTATTTTGAGTACACTTCAACATACTTTTGTATCAAGTTATTGCGAAACACCTAAATTCAACTTCACAAATAGGAGGAATACTGTTTTGTGGGCAGATAAACGCTACCACTCTCTCGATTATGAGATGAAGGCCCGTTACGGGCACAAAATTTATAAAATTGCCCTAGACGGCGGCTTTACCTGTCCCAACAGAGACGGACACATTGATACCCGCGGCTGTATTTTCTGCAGCGCCGGCGGCTCCGGAGATTTTGCCGCATCCAGGCAGCTCTCTATTGCCGAGCAGATTGAAGAAGGCAAACAGCTTCTGGCAGGCAAACGGCTTTCCGGTCAATCCGTTCAAGCCCAGTCTCCCTGTTATATCGCCTATTTTCAGGCATTTACAGGTACTTACGACCATATTGAACGTCTGCGGTCTCTTTATACAGAAGCCATTCGGCACCCAGAAGTGGCTGTTCTTTCCATTGCCACCCGTCCGGACTGTCTGCCGCCTGAAGTGCTTGATCTTTTATCTGAACTTAATCAGATCAAGCCTGTATGGGTGGAGCTTGGTCTTCAGACCATTCATCCTCATACAGCTGATTATATCCGGCGCGGTTATCCTCTGTCTGTCTATGATACAGCCGTCCGTGAACTTCATGAAAGAGGCATTGAGGTCATCACCCACGTCATTCTCGGCCTTCCCGGAGAAACTGCCGACGACATGCTGGCTACCGCTGACTATATTGCACATCAGCCTATACAGGGCGTCAAGTTTCAGCTGCTGCATGTTCTTAAAGGTACTGACCTTTATACCGACTATCTTGGACAGTCCTTTCATACACTCACACTGGATGAATACACCGATGTCCTCATCCGCTGCATTGAACTGATGCCGCCTGAGATGGTCATTCATCGCATTACCGGCGACGGACCGAAGAATATACTGGCCGCCCCCAACTGGAGCCGCAATAAGAAGCAAGTACTTAATCATATTCATCATTGTATGAAGGTCCGCAATACATGGCAGGGCCGATGCTATGTTCCATTAACCAATCCATGATATTCCCATGTCTGCATCTTCAGGCGCCTACGTCCTCAGATGCCGCATGTTTTCCAAAATAGATCGTTCAGAAAGGAGCTTTTTTGTTTTATGAGTCAGGATACACTTATGCTTTACAAATTAATGGTGCTTTACATGCTGAATAAGGTCGATTTTCCATTGACAAATTCCCAGATTTCAGAATTTATCCTGGATAAAGGCTATACCAATTATTTCACCCTTCAGCAGGCGCTTCATGACCTTTCGGATACGGAACTGATCCGCACGGAACATATTCACAACAACTCCTACTATTCCATGAACCAGTCCGGTGAAGAGACACTGGAATTCTTTGGCTATAAGATTCCGTCTGAGATCAAAGCTGAAATCGACCAATTCTTTGATGAACACAAATATCATCTGAGAAGTGAGAATGAAGTCACGGCGGATTATTATGAAGATAAGAAAGACTGTTATATCGTACGCTGTGAGATCCATGATAAGAAAGAACTTCTGGTAGGCATCACATTAAACGTCACTGATGAAGATCAGGCGACAGCCATCTGCGACAACTGGCGCAACCGACATGGTGATGTCTATGACTATCTGATCCATACACTTATGATCCGACATTAATCATCCGCTGCAAAAAACTGCCCGGGCAATTTCATCATGTGATTGCCCGGGCAGTTTTCCCATCACTTTTTAATTCCTAATTCATATTTCTATCCATCTTATAATGAACGATACAGATCTTCGTATTTTCTCGCTGAATTTCCCCAGGAGAAATCTGCCGCCATGGCTCTGTCCACAATGCGGTTCCATGCTTCTCTGTCATTATAATAAACAGATTTGGCATATTCGATCACATGCAGCATATCATGGGCATTGTAGTTTGCAAAACTGAATCCTGTGCCGCTTCCTGTATACTCATTGTATGGCTCCACTGTTTCCTTCAATCCGCCTGTCTCTCTGACAATCGGCAGTGTGCCGTAGCGTAGACTCATCAACTGGCTCAGGCCGCATGGCTCAAAAAGCGACGGCATAAGAAATGCATCACAGGCCGCATAAATTCTGTGTGAACGCGTATTGTCATAACAGATACTTGCAGAAACTCTGTCTTTGTACTTCCACTCATAATATCTGAACATATTCTCATAACGCTGATCTCCGGTACCCAGAATGACAAACTGTACATCCTCTGAGCAGATCTGTTCCATGACGCAGTCGATCAGATCCATACCTTTCTGATCTGTCAGTCTGGAAACAAGACCAATCATAAACTTGCCTCCGTCAACCCGCATTCCCAGCTCTTCCTGCAGTGCTGTCTTGTTGTATACCTTCTCTGTTCTGAAATCGTATGGCGAATAATTGTGCACAAGCAGATGATCTGTCTCCGGATTGTATTCATCATAGTCAATGCCATTCACAATGCCGGAAAGATTATTCGATCTGGCCCGCATCAGGCCATCCAGACCTTCACCATAAAACGGATACTTGATCTCATTGGCATATTCGCCGCTGACTGTTGTGATCCAGTCTGCATAGACAAGACCACCTTTCAGGTAATTACCTGCCTGATAAGCCTCCAGCTTATCGGATGTAAACAGATAACCCGGAAGCCCTGTTACCTGCATCATATCATCTATATTCCATACACCCTGGAACTTCAGGTTATGGATGGTCATCACAGATTTCATATTCTGATAAAAATCACTGTATGAAGAACTATCCCAAAATTCATTCTTCAAATAAACCGGCACCAGACCTGTCTGCCAGTCATGACAATGAATAATATCCGGTCTGAAATCAATGACACAAAGCATTGTGAGCGCAGCCTTACTGAAATAAGCGAATTTCTCCAGATCCCACAAACCGTCTTCGTAAATCTTATCTCCTGAGAAATAATATTC
>JBNMJG010000098.1:0-5319 GCA_050873705.1 Coprococcus sp.
GTGTTGTACGGACGCTGAAAGCGGAGTTACCGGAGACAGAGTGTGGAAAGCTGGTTGTATAAAAATAGAATAATAGGTATGATGAAAAGAGGCATGGTATGAAAAACTTTACAGGAAAAGTGATGGATGTCGACAATAACGGCAATCCGATTAAGAAGAAATCCGGTGGAAAGAATGGCAAGAAATCCGGCTTTAAGAAGCCGATGGCAGCTAAGAAATCTTCTGGCAAAAAGCCAATGAAGGATATTACTTCTGTGATGACAAAGAAGCCGGTACGCAAGATTGTGGAATATTATTATTTCTTTAATGAAGAGATGGACGCCAGAAAACTGCAGTCCGCAGTGGGTGAAAAATGGTTCGAAAAGGCGGATATCTGGCCGGAACTGAACCTGATGGAAGTAGAGATGAACTTTGATTCTCTGATTTTCCAGAATGCAGAGGAGTGTTTTATCGATCCAGCAGACCAGCAGTGGTTTGAGGAGCAGGGCATCAAGACAAAGTACCAGATTAGCTATGATACCGGTGATATTGAGGCTGTTCGGGAAGTGCTTCACAACATTATGGCTGCCCTCGGCGGAAGAATCTGCAGCGATACAGACGATTTTGAACCGAGCTGTACAGCGGATACACTGGATAAACTCATATGAATTCACAGCAGATAGCGTATTTTCTTGAAGTTGTCAGACAGGGAAGTTTTACAAAGGCCGCACAGGTGCTGTATACATCACAGCCGTCTTTAAGTCGTCAGATTGCACGGTTGGAAGATGAGTTTGGAGCGGAGCTTTTTTGCCGGTCAAGAACGGGGGCTGTTTTATCACCGATCGGGAAGAAATATTATGATTTATTTGTTGAGATGGAGAAGCGTCTGGCGGAGCTGTCCATGGAAGCGAAGAGAGAGTCTTTGCAGCTTGAAAAGAGCGTTCATATCGGAGTGCCGGAAGGATGGGATATTCTCCCGTTGATCGAGAAAATGGAAGAACTGTTGTCAGAGCGCGGTGAAGAACTGAAAATGACTTTTTCAGCTTATAGTTACCGTTTGCTGCTGTCCCAGCTTCGCAATCATCAGATTGACGGATGTATCTGTCCGAAGGGCTTGATTGTGCCGCTGGAACATATGGCCTTTCTTGATCTGCCGCCCCTTCAGAATGTGCTGCTGTATTCCAGAAAGCATTGTCCGCCGGAAAACGGACAGGAATATACGGTGAAGGATTTCCGAAGGGAGAAGCTGCTGCTTCTTGAGCAGGAGGATACTTCTATTCCGAAGGCGTATCAGCTGGGCTTTCTGCAGGATAAAGGCATTATTCCTGAGACAAGAGAGTACCACAATATTGATTCGATTCTATTGGATGTGAGTCTGGACAAAGGCTTTGCTATCTCAGATATCTGGTCAAGGGGCGCTTTTGACAGGAACCTGTCCTGTCTGAAATTGGACCAGAAAATGCCGATCTGTGTAGCATGGCCGGAGAATCATTCCTTTGATGAGATGCGGCTGTTTGCCAATTTGTTTAAAGAGAGCATGGAGTCTCTGCAGTAATGCAGGGACTTTTTTTGTCTGCGAAGCAGACTTGAATGATATTTCGAATTTACAGGCAAATCCGGCATATGTATTTAATGACGGAAATTTAAGCATGCATTTTTCGTTATGTACAACATGAATGAATGGGCATTTTACAGCGGCATGACCGGATGGTAAACTTCATATTAGAAAAACAAGTTCATTAAACGGAGGATTTTTAATATGGGTTTAGTAGAAGGTAAAGTCATTATTGTAACAGGTGCCAGCTCAGGTATTGGTGAGAAAACAGCAGAAGTATTAGCAGCAGAAGGTGCAAAGGTGGTTCTTGCTGCCCGAAGAAAAGAAAAGTTGGAAGATGTGGCAAACCGTATTATCGCAGCAGGCGGTGAAGCTTATACAGTCAGCGGTGATGTCAGTGTCAGAGAAGACTGTGACAGAATTGCAGAGGAAACGGTAAAGAAATACGGTCGTATCGATGTGCTTGTCAACAATGCCGGTATCGGTGATAAACAGATGGCGATCACACGATGCAGCGATGAATGGTGGAGACAGATTATCGCTGTTAATCAGGATTCCGTTTTCTATATGTCAAGAGCAGCCCTTGTTTACATGGAAAAACAGGGTGAGGGCTCTATCGTCAACATTTCTTCCATCGGCGGTGTATTTGCCAACGCAGGTATTGCTTACAGTGCAGCAAAAGCGGCTGTTGTGGCTATGACAAAGAACGTGGCTATTCAGTTTGCCGGCAAAGGTATCAGATGTAATGCCGTTTGCCCTGGCCCTACAATCACACCACTGCTTTCATCAGATGAAATTGCAACATTTGATCAGGAATTTATGAAGACATGCAATGAGCATATCTGCAGAAGTGTACCAAAGGCAGAGGCAGTGGACCAGGCTAATGCGATCCTTTACTTCGCAAGTGATCTGTCAAAAGCCGTGACAGGTCAGGCACTGGTCGTCGATTACGGCTGCAATCTGTAAAAAGGTAAAAACGCGGCATATATGATAGACCCGACCGCTATTTCAACATCAGGCACGTTCGCACTGCCTGACACTGGCAGCGGTACATAAAGTGGTAAAGGACACCACTTAAGTACCGGCCGTGTCAGAAGCACCTGATGTTGAAATAGCGGTCGGGTCTATTTCATATATGCCGCGTTTTTTCTATTTTACGAGTGTATTGCAACTAATGTCAGCTGCTCGTAATTAAGATTTACATTGTGGAAATAACTTTTACATTTTGCAAGTTTTTTTATGAAACCTCTTGACTTGGAGTTCGCTTCAGGTTGTAGACTTGATATAAACTTACATTTACAGATTCAATCAAGTTTTATAGAAAGTCAACAGGAGGAATAATAAATGAACAGACCGTATATTTTTTGCCATATGATGACGTCTCTTGATGGAAAGATCATGGGAGATTATATGGGAACACCGGAGGGTGAGGCGGCAGGCAATGTTTTTTATGATATTGCCTTTGGAAAAGAACCTTATTATCATCATCAGGGATGGTTATCCGGACGGATTACAACAGACGATAATTTTACCTTTTATGAAAAGCCTGATCTGGATGAAAATGCAGCGCCTGTACCGGAAGGTGATTTTGTGGTGAAAGCAGATGTGCCGATGTATTATGTCTCGGTGGATCCATCCGGTAAGCTTGGCTGGAAGAGCAGTGTTCTTCATTATGTAGATACAACTGCCCATGTTATTGAGGTATTAACAGAAAAAGCCGGCAATGCTTATAAAGCCTTTCTGCGTCAGCTTGGCATATCCTATATTATTGCCGGCAAAGATACCCTTGATTATGCCTTGGCGATGGAGAAACTTTACGATTTGTTTGATATCCGTACGTTAATGCTTGGCGGCGGCGGAATACTTAACTGGTCATTTATTCAGGCAGGGATGTGTGATGAAATCAGTGTAGTCATCGCTGCTTCTGCAGATGGTTCCTCTGATACGCCGGCGCTTTTTTCTGCGAGAAAAGGACTGGGAGTCAATAAGGCAAAGGGTTTTATTCTTGAAAGTGCTGAGGTTAAGGATGGCGGCAGCGTCTGGCTGCGTTATAAAACGAAATAAATATCAGAAAAGAAAAGGTGATTTGGAATGAAAAAATTAGTTGTATATTATTCTTATGGCGGCAATACGAAAAGCATTGCAGAGAAGATTGCAAAAGAAACAGGCGCAGATATGCTGAGAATTGAAACAGTTGTCCCGTATGAGGGCAGCTATAATGATGTGGTCAATCAGGGACAGGATGAAGTAGAAGCAGGATATTGCCCGGAAATTAAACCTTTGTCTGCAGATGTTTCTGAGTATGATACCATCATCCTCGGCACACCGGTGTGGTGGTATACATTTGCTCCGGCCATGCATACATTTTTGAAAAGTCAGGATTGGAAGGACAAGACAGTCTATCCATTTGCAACCAATGGAGGATGGATCGGTCATACATTTAAAGACTTCAAGAACATCTGCCGCGGTGCGGATATAAAGTCAGGATTAAATGTTCGTTTTGATGAAAAGATATTGCGGACATCCATGAAAGATATCGAAAATTGGATCCATAACATTGAAAACTAAATCATTTGCGTTAAAGAGCCTGAGACCGTACTGCGTGATAGCGGTACGGTCTCAGTTTATTCTGTTCCTGAATGATCATGATTCCTTCAGGAAAGTGTTGATGTGCAGCTTTAGCGCTCCCAGCGTCCTGAAGCACCGCATGGAAGAACCAGTCCGTTGCCTGATACAGGCAGTCCGACTTCATCGGCGATGACATGGCCGCCGTGTTTGGCCTTGACAGCAGTTGAGAGCATATAAGTCAGAACAGCCGGCTGAAGTCCGGTTGTGTAGGAATTCACAAGGAAGAACAGCGGATTGTCGCTGAGCAGTTTCTCACATAACTGGATGAATGGGTAAATAGATGTCTCAATCTTCCAAATCTCCCCTTTAGGGCCGCGGCCGTAGGAAGGCGGGTCCATGATGATGGCATCGTAATGATTGCCCCGACGGATCTCACGTTCCACAAACTTCTGGCAGTCATCAACGATCCAGCGTACGCTTGTCTCGGGCAGACCGGAGAGCTTGGCATTCTCCTTGGCCCAGCCTACCATGCCTTTGGAAGCATCTACATGCGTCACATGGGCACCGGCTTTGGCAGCCGCACATGTAGCACCTCCTGTGTAGGCAAAAAGGTTCAGAATCTTCACAGGGCGATTGGCTTTCTTAATGATAGAAGAGAACCAGTCCCAGTTGGCAGCCTGTTCCGGGAACAGACCGGTGTGCTTGAAGCTGAATGGCTTCAGGTTGAAAGAAAGGCCAAGATGATGGTACTGAATCGTCCATTGTTCCGGCAGGTCAAAAAACTCCCATTCTCCGCCGCCTTTGTTGCTGCGGTGGTAATGACCGTTCATCTTCTTCCAGCGTTTATCAGTTTTTGGTGTATTCCAGATGACCTGCGGATCCGGGCGTACAAGAATGTATTGTCCCCAGCGCTCAAGCTTTTCGCCGCCGCAGGTATCGATGACTTCATAATCTTTCCAATTATCAGCAGTCCACATATAAATCCTCCATATATAAATTCAATAGGTCCATTGTTACAGACGCTATATACGATAAAAGCGGATTGCGTCGGCATCGGCGCCTGTGCAATCCTTATCTATATAGTATAAATAATGCGGCGTGTTTTTACAATATGTAAATGTAATTCTATGGTTATCAGAAGAGGCTTTTTCTTGTCATTCCCGCTTTAATCTGCTAAAATATTCTTAATGATATGTTCGAGTGGAGAAGTTTTTGTA
>JBNMJG010000099.1:0-5306 GCA_050873705.1 Coprococcus sp.
GTTGCCGCAATGTTCTGCTCATCAGCTGCGGCGTATCGGGTCTTGGTCTGATCATGGTGTTGATCCTGATGATCTTATTATCCAAGCATATTGTAAGACCCTTTTCTGAAAATTATGAAAAACAGAAAAGGTTCATTACGGATGCGGGACATGAAATCAAAACCCCGATCACCATCATCAATGCTGACACGGAAGTTCTTGAAATGGATACCGGACCTAATGAATGGATCGATGATATCCGGGTGCAGACCGAGAGGCTCAGTCATCTGACCAAAGATCTCATCTATCTGGCCAAAATGGAAGAGGGCGAAAACCGAACACAGATGATTGAATTTCCTCTTTCAGACGTGATCAGCGAAACAGCCGCCTCTTTTCAGGCACCGGCCCGAAGGGATTCCAAAGCATTGACTATCCGAATAGAACCTATGCTGTCTCTTTATGGTGATGAAGAAAATATCCGCAAACTGGTATCCATTCTTCTTGACAACGCCCTGAAATACTCTGATGAAAACGGCCGTATTCAATTGAATCTCGAGAAGAAAGGAAAACATGTCCAGTTAACGGTTGCCAATACCACACAAGACAAACTGGACAAAGAACAATTACCCCACCTTTTTGACCGATTCTATCGGATGGATGCCTCCAGAAACTCTGAGACCGGCGGTTACGGCATTGGGTTATCCATCGCACAGGCTGTGGTTCAGATGCATAAGGGCAAGATATCTGTCACAGCAATAGACGAGCATGAGATTCAATTTACCGTTTTGCTGCCAATCCGATCTGTCCGTGTGGTGAAATAGCCCGCAATCCTAAAAGGATTATCGGAACAAAAAATATATTTTATTTGATTATTTAAAAGAAGTGATTATATGTACTGGGATATTTTAAGCGAACTGCTGCAGAAAGACTGTCTGCAGCAGTTAAAAAAATTCAAACAGCATCGTTTCACAACAACATTTGCCCATTGCAGGCACGTGGCTGTTATGAGTTATGAACTCGCTGAAAAATGGCATATTAGCGTTAATGAACAGGCGCTGGCTGTTGCCTGCATGTTTCATGATTATTATCTGTATGACATAAAGGATGAACATCTCGGCCCGTGGCATCATGGCACCCGTCACGCAGCCATTGCCATCAGAAATGCCGAGAAGGTCTATCCGCTCAATCAGCTGGAAAAGAGTATCATCCGAAGTCATATGTGGCCGCTTAATATCACCCGAATTCCTGCATCCAGAGAGGCCTGGCTTGTCTGCCTGGCTGATAAAATCTGCGCAGTGGAAGAGATGTTCCCTTTCCTGATGTCAGGGAAAGAATCTATCCCCAAGGATTTCAGATGTTAATCAGCTAATTCCATTAACTCTCTCTGAGTTTTACGACATTGGCAGCCATCCGGCGTCTATGTTCATCGATGGCCGCATAATGTTTCTTGGTTGTATTGACATCTTTATGGCCAAGGGTATCCGCCACAAGATAAATATCCCCCGTTTCCTGATAAAGTGCCGTACCAAAGGTACTTCGAAGTTTATGGGGGGTTATTTTTTTGACTGTGGTGACAAGTCTTGAATATTTCTTCACCAGCCGCTCAACAGACCGGGTTGTAATACGTGTTTTATTTAAGGAGATAAAGAGGGCTTCTTCATGTCCGGCAGCAGGTTCGGATGTCTTCCTCGGTCCGTTCATATAAGCTTCCAGTGCCTGGCTGACTTCATCGCCAAAGTAAATGAGGGCCTCATTGCCGCCTTTACGGATGATCCTGATAGCGCCGTTATTAAAATCCACATCCTCCAGGTTCAATCCTACACATTCCGAAACTCGAATGCCAGTTCCCAAAAGCAGTGTCAGAATTGCCACATCCCGAACCTTTGTTTTCTCATGGGATGCCAGCTGACGCCCGGATAATTTCTCACCGGATTCAGCCTCATCAAGAAGCTGTGCAATTTCATTCGGATCCAGTCGGATAATATTCTTGTTCTTGATCTTTGGTACATCCACCTGACGGGGCGGATTTGTCCGGATCAGGTTTTTCTTGAAATAATAGTCATAAAAAGATTTCAGGGAAGATAATTTTCTTGCCTTGCCTTCCTCACGGTTTGTATACAATTTGCCGTCCTTTGTATAGGATTCAAGATAGGAAAGATATTCCTCAACATCCATAGCCGTGATCATGTCCAGAACCTCAATTGGCAGTGTATGAATGTCTTTGTCCTTAAAATAGGGATTATTGGTTTTGAGGAAGTAAAAAAATACACCCAGATCATAAGCGTAGTTTTTACGGGTATTGGTGCTTTTGCGGATTTCCAGAGATCTGAAGTATTCACCGCAGAATCTTGGCAAAATCTGTAAATGTTCACGAATCTTTTCAATGTTTTTTAAATCCTGTTGATCCTTATAAGATAACTCAGCCATCAGTTAAAACCTCCGAAAAATTTTTATAAAAATCCATTCTGCCTATGCAGACACAAAAGAGTACACCATATTAATCTATATGAAATGCGCAGACAATGACAATCTGCATATAAGTTTACCATAACAATATTATGTAAATCAGAATCCGGTTTTTATTATATGAATAAAATCATTATACCTAAAATTGTGATAAATGGCAATATCATGTCGTAAAATATTGATTTTGCGACGCGATATCCGTCACTTCTATTTGCCTTTGACAGGACGTATTTTGCTGTGTATAATCAAAGAATCTGTTATGACATAAAATAACGCTATATATCGAATTACACATCAATTACACATATGTACAAGTTCCTTCACCGTTCCGGTGAACCGATCTGTACAATGCTATTTTTGAAAGGATCTGTCCGAAATTATGAAACTTCAGCAACTATACAGCTACACACGCCGGGCCATTGATACCTGGCAGATGATCGATGACGGCGACCGGATCGCCATCGGTGTATCCGGCGGCAAAGACAGCTTAACCATGTTATATGCATTAAAAGGCCTTCAGCGCTTTTATCCGAAGCATTTTGAGCTTGAAGCTATAACTGTTGACCTCGGCCTCGGAAACTTCAATATGGACCCTGTTAAGCGCTTATGTGATGAATTAGATATTCATTATACTATAGTATCCACAGAAATCGGTCCAATTATCTTCGATCACCGCCATGAAAAGAACCCATGTTCGTTGTGTGCTAAAATGCGCAAAGGTGCGCTGAACAATAAGGCTCTGGAACTTGGCTGCAATAAAATCGCTTATGGACATCACCGCGACGATCTGGTTGAAACCATGCTGATGTCTCTGATCTATGAAGGTCACTTCTATGCGTTCCCGCCAGTTACCAGGCTTGAACGAACCGGCCTGACCGTTATCCGGCCGCTGCTGTATATGACTGAACCTGATATCATCGGTTTCGCCAGAAAACAGAATCTGCCTGTGGCCAAAAGTCCATGTCCCGCCAACGGGCACACTCGACGAGAATATACCAAACAGCTGATGCACCGGATCAACCGTGAAAACCCAGGTGCCATTGATAAAATGTTCACAGCGATCCTGAAAGGCAACATCCCCGACTGGCCGACTGCTGTACCAAATCAACGTTATCATCATCCTGAAAATTCATAATGATCTAACAAATCAAAAGCGGATAAACAAAACCTCCGCCTTTCCATGGCCTCATTCCTGTTTATCCGCTTTCGTATATATCTATATATTCATCTGTTCATTAACTGCAGGCATTGTTCTCTCTTTCGTTATCCTGATTGAATTGTCTCTATTTCTTCTATCAATCCGGCTGTTCATTCGCTGCAGCAATCTGTGTGCTGTTCACCATATCCGCTTCATAGGGAATGATCAAAAGCTGCCCCGCATAGATAAAGGCACGATCCATTCCATTCGCCCGCATCACATCCTCTATGTAATCCTGATGATTATCAAAATTCTCTCCCATGTAACTGTCTGCCAGTCCCCACAATGTATCGCCGCGCTGAACAACATATGTTCTGTATTCAATCTGAGAATGGTTCTTCTCACCGGCTGCAACTCTAAAATGACTGATTGGAACAATAAGAATACCAACCACAACCAATATCAATGCCACTATCAGCATACGGATCCTTCTTCTCAGAGCTATCTTTCTTCTACGCATCGCTTCATCCCTCCATCAATTATAATATCAAACAGTTGTTCCGAACACACTTTCCAAACATTCGTTTGTTATGTCTGTATTATATAGAACAATCGTTCGTTTGTCAATAGAATTTCTTTACATTTCTATTAAATTTCAAACATTTGTTTGCAAATATACGTTTGCCGTGTTATGATATTGTTAGTGATAAAATAGATTCTAAAATCCATACAGGAGGTATGTCATATGTCAAATGGTAAAATCTCTGCAAAGCAGCAGGAAATTCTTGAATACATAAAATCTCAGTTACTGGCGAAGGGTTATCCGCCTTCAGTCCGCGAAATCTGCGAAGCAGTTCATCTGAAATCCACTTCTTCTGTCCACTCTCATCTCGAAACCCTGGAGAAGAATGGCTATATCAGAAGAGACCCTACCAAACCAAGAGCCATTGAGATCCTTGATGATGAATTCAACCTTGCCAGACGCGAAATGGTGAATGTGCCGATCGTAGGAACCGTTACCGCTGGTGAACCGATTCTCGCTGTAGAGAATATCACCGGTTATTTTCCTGTACCTACCGAGATGGTTCCGAATGCCGAATTATTCATGCTGGCCGTCCGCGGCGAAAGTATGATCAATGCCGGTATCCTTGATGGTGACCATGTCATCGTTCAGCAGCAGTCCTCTGCAGACAATGGCGATATGGTGGTTGCTCTGGTTGATGATTCTGCAACTGTGAAGACTTTCTACAAGGAGGAGGATCATTACCGCCTGCAGCCGCAGAATGATGCTTTCTCTCCTATCATCACCAAGCAGTGCGAGATCCTCGGCAAAGTTATCGGTCTGGTTCGTATGAATATGTAGTGCTGTTTAGCCAAAGAAGCCTTTATATATCCTCCGGTTTTGGATACCCGGATGGTATATAAAGGCTTCTTTCATAACTCTTTTTGTATTATTTATTTTTGTATTTTCCCGGAATTAATGTTTCTTTTTGAAATCAGCGGCAGCAGCACCTGTCTCAGCCCCTCTGAATTCACCGGTTTTGACAAATGCGCATCCATACCGGCCTGCAGAGCTTTCTTGATATCTTCGGAAAATGCATTGGCTGTGATCGCTATAATCGGGATTGTCTGCGCATCCGCGCGTTTCAGCGAACGGATTCTTCTGGTAGCCTCATAACCATCCATCACCGGCATCATCACATCCATCAGGATTGCATCATAA
>JBNMJG010000100.1:0-5222 GCA_050873705.1 Coprococcus sp.
AGGGAAAAGAGAGCTGCTTGTTTACCATTATCAAAAAATACAGGATGTGGATGAGGTCATTTTACAGCTTCTTAATGAAGCGGGGCTGGATGGCTTTATCAAAAGTTCAGTGGATAAATCGACATCAGTTATCAGTTACGATATAACAGGATACAAAAAATGGGCAGATATGACAGCGGAGAATACGACGGCAGATCATATGGCGTCTGTATTGGAAGATCTATACCGGCTGTTGGCTTATCTGGAAGATTCTTTTATTGATATTGAATATGTATTGCTGGATACAGACTATTTGTTTATCAATCCTGATACAGGCAAAGTTCAATTGGTTGTTATCCCTTGTCAGTCAATCGTGAATGAAGGATATACGCTGGAAGATTGTGTGAATAAAATGTTTGAAAAGTTCTCATATGATCAAAATGGGGATATGGGCAGAAAGATCCGTGAAAAGTTGAATTCCGGCATTCATTCACTTCGTGATTTGAAAGAGGTTGCGGAAATATTGCTTTCTTCAGATAATGAGGTAAAAAATACAACAGAAGGTAAAGAGATACTTCCTGAGCTGACTGAGCAATTTGAAGGAACAAAGGATTCTGAGAATTCTCTGATTTTTGATGAAAAATTAGAAATAGAGAATGAAATAGAAACACCTGCAGAATCGGCAGAAGAGCAGGAGACAGATATACCGCTGTTTGATTTCAAGGAAGATAAATTCATGCCTGATGAGGATGATGCAGCAAAGAAAAAACCTGAGTTATCGGATGAGACTGCAATTTTGGAAGAAATAGCAAAAGATGCAGAAATGGCAAAACAGAATGAAGCAGATCTTTCCAGTGATGCGGAGTATATGCGCCAGCAGCTGAGAGCAGACATGCGCCGCGATTTAGAGGAAGAGTTAAGAGAAAAAGTTAAACAAGATGTTCGATCTGAACTGGAGAATGAACTTCGTGAGAAGATATGGGCTGAATTGTCGGAAACTTTTACCCAGAATATGCGGCATGATATAGAAAATGAACTGAGAGTAAAAATCCAAAAAGAACTGGAAGAAGAGTATGAAGAGAAAGCCAAAGCTTTAGAAGCAGATAAAAATGAGGAAGAAGCAAAGCAGGAAGAGAATGAAAAATCTTCATATCTGATCCGTAAAAAAACAGGAGAAATTATCCAACTGAATAAACAGACATTTATCATCGGTAAGCTGGATACATGCTGTGATTATGTGATCAGAGGCAACAATGCGATCAGCCGTCTGCATGCGGTGATCAAATACAGAGAGGATTCAGACAGTTATTTTATTGTGGACTGCAATTCAACAAATCATACATATCTCAATGGACGACGCATTGAGGCAGAACAGCCTGTAGAACTGAAGGATGGAATGCGTATCCATCTGGCATTGGAGGAGTTTATCTTTCAACTGACTTAAACACAAATGAAAAAAAGCCCTGTTTCGAATGAAACAGGGCTTTAAGTTTGCATATTAAGCTCTTTCAACTAGTCCTGATCTTAAGCAGGAAGTACACACGTACATCTTAGATGGTGTACCGTTCACGTTCACTTTCACTTTCTTAATGTTGGATTTCCACATTTTATTTGATCTTCTATGTGAATGAGACACCTGAATACCAAAGTGAGCTCCTTTTTCACAGATTGCACATTTTGCCATTGTAAAACACCTCCTCGTGCCAAATTAAACCTTAATGAGGCGCACAAAAACGCCTTACAGGCTTACAACAAATCAATCATAACAGATTCGACCGATAATTGCAAGCATAGATTTCATAAAATATAAAAAAAATATTTTCTTTTCGGCAAAAAGCGGTTATAATAGTTGAGTAGAAAGTAAGAATAATATTGGAGGTACCATATGAAGGGACGTATTATTACAGATATAGGTCAGGTTTCCGTTGATACAGATGTTATTGCCAAGTACGCAGGAATGGCAGCTGTTGAATGCTTTGGTGTTGTCGGTATGGCGATGGTCAGTGTGAAGGACGGACTGGTTAAGCTTCTCAAACGTGAGAGCATGACAAAGGGTGTCGGTGTTACGGTCAACGAAGATAATCAGATTACGATTGATTTCCATATTATTACAGTTTACGGCATAAGTATCGCAACGATTGCAGATAATTTAATGAATAACGTCAAATATAAGGTGGAAGAGTTCACAGGTATGAAGGTTGAGAAGATCAACATTTTTGTTGAAGGCGTACGTGTGATTGACTAGTATAACGATTAAGGAGGACCCTGTTGTGGGAGTAAAGACGATTGACGCGAATATGTTGAAGAACATGTTCCTTGCAGGTGCGAAACGCATAGAAGCAAAGAAAGAATGGATTAATGAACTGAATGTTTTCCCTGTTCCTGACGGAGATACAGGAACAAATATGACCATGACTATCATGTCAGCGGCACGGGAAGTGAGCGCTTTGACGGATCCTGATATGGAGAGCCTTTCCAAGGCGATTTCCCAGGGGGCTTTGAGAGGTGCAAGAGGTAATTCCGGTGTCATCCTTTCACAGCTGTTCAGAGGCTTTACACGTCCGATCAAGGATGAGAAGGTGATTGACAGTGTGATTGCGGCTGAAGCATTCAAGAAAGCCAGTGAGACGGCATACAAGGCGGTTATGAAGCCGAAGGAGGGTACAATCCTTACTGTTGCCAGAGGTATGGCTGAGAAGGCTGCAGATGTTTTTGATGCAACAGATGATCTGGCAGAAGGTTTCCGTCAGATTATTGAATACGGTGATTATATGCTGAGTCTGACACCGGAGATGCTGCCTGTTCTGAAGCAGGCCGGTGTTGTGGATTCCGGCGGTCAGGGATTGATGACTGTGCTGAAAGGCGCTTATGATTGCTTGATGGGTATTGAGACAGCAGATGACTTTGTTGCTGAGGTTAAGCCAACTGCACCTGCAGGCAATGCCGGAAAGATGGGGCTTGATGAGATCGAGACAGCGAATATCCGTTTCGGATACTGTACAGAGTTTATCGTGATGCTTGAGAAGCCGTTTGATGAGAAGGATGAAGAAGAATTTAAGGCATTCCTTTCATCCATTGGTGATTCTATTGTATGTGTTGCCGACAGCGATATCGTGAAGGTACATGTACATACCAATGATCCGGGTCTTGCGATTCAGAAAGGCTTAAGCTATGGCTCATTGACAAGCATGAAGATCGACAATATGCGTGAAGAGCATCATGAGCGTCTGTTTAAGGATGCGCAGAAGCTGGCATCCGCCCAGGCTCAGGCCCAGTCACAGAAAGCGGCAGAGGCTGAACCTGAGAAGGAAATAGGCTTTGTTGCGGTTTCCATGGGTGACGGTATGAAGAAGATCTTTTCAGAACTTGGTGTAGATGAGATCATTGAAGGCGGACAGACCATGAATCCGAGTACAGCAGATATTCTTGATGCTGTGGAACGTGTGAATGCGAAGACAGTTTTTGTCCTTCCTAACAACAAGAATATTATTCTGGCAGCTCAGCAGGCAAGGGAACTGGTTGAAGGCAAGAAGGTAATCGTTATTCCGTCAAAGACTGTGCCTCAGGGAATCACAGCGGTCATCAATTATATTAACGGCAGCTCCGCAGAAGAGAATGAAGCGGCTATGAACGAAGAGATGCAGCGTGTAAAGAGCGGTCAGATTACTTACGCGGTCAGAGATACAGTGATTGATGATAAGACCATCAAGGAAGGCAATATCATGGGCCTTGGTGATGACGGACTCCTGGCTGTGGGAGAGAATATTGAAGATACAACTCTTGAGACAATAGCAGCACTTGTAGATGAAGACAGTGAGATTATCAGTCTTTATTACGGGGAAGATGTGTCAGAAGAGGATGCCGAGAATCTGACAGAGAAACTCGAAGAGAAGTATCCGGACTGTGAAGTCGAATTGAATCAGGGCGGACAGCCGATTTATTATTACGTTGTTTCAGTTGAATAAGGAATGAGATCAGACGGGATGATTATCCCGTCGCTGATATTTGAAATGACTGCTGCAGGCGTGTTTGCGGCAGTCATTTATTCGTTTGCGCATTATGTGGGCAGAATAGATCGATCCACAATAGAAAGGAGGGTATCAGATGAATTCCGAAGACAGGATCGCAGCAGTGAAAGGAATCGGAGCCAAAACAGAAAGTCATCTGGCCCGCATCGGTATTTATACAGTCGGAGATTTTATAGAACATTATCCCAGAGAATATCATACCTATGATGCACCGGTTTCCATTGACAATACAGAATTTGATAATTGCAGGCAAAATGGTTACGGTGTTGTGCTGTCAGAAACACCGAAGCTTTTAAAACGCGGCAGAACAGCGATTGTATCGGTAATGCTTCATGAGGGTACAGCGTCTGTACAGGCGGTCTGGTATCACAGCCCTTATATTCGTCAGCAGCTGCAGCCGGGGAAACGGATTGTGCTTTATGGGAAGATCATACGGAAGGGCAGTCGGAGAATTCTTGAACATCCGGATATTTATACAGAAGAACAATATGCGCTGCTTCAGAAAAGCCTTCAGCCGGTTTACGGTCTGACAGAGGGATTGACACAGAATTTTTTTATCAAGACGATGCATCAGATCCTTGACAGCGGTATGCTGGTGCCGGATCCGCTTCCGGCAGATATTCGAAGAGCGTATCATCTGGCAGAATATAATTATGCACTTCGTCAGATCCATTTTCCGGAGAATGAAGAAAGCTGCAGACTGGCGAGAAGACGTCTGGTTTTTGATGAATTTCTCGTGTTTGCATTGTCTGTTAAGCGATTAAAAAAAGAAAATCATCAGATAGAAAATCGTTACATGATTCAGGCAGAAAGTGCAGTTGAAGATTTTATGGCATCATTGCCTTATACATTGACAAGGGCACAGCTGCGTGTCTGGCAGGAAATTGCAGGCGATCTGAAAAGTCCTGTGGTTATGAACAGACTTGTGCAGGGGGATGTGGGGGCCGGCAAGACTATGATCGCTGCACTGGCGATGTTTGCAGCTGCCAGCGCAGGGTTCCAGAGCTGTATGATGGCACCCACAGAAGTACTGGCAAAACAGCATTATGAAAATCTTCAGGCATTATTTGAGCCTTTCCATATAACAACGGTGCTTTTAACAGGTTCCATGACCGCATCGGCTAAAAGAAAAGTATATAACAAGATTGAAAATCATGAAGCGGATGTGATTATTGGTACACAGGCGCTTTTTCAGGAAAAAGCGGTGTATGACAA
>JBNMJG010000101.1:0-5217 GCA_050873705.1 Coprococcus sp.
ATGTCATATTCTTTCCCCCAGTCATCGGGAATATCCATCAGACAGACCGCCCGATCCGCAATGTTTTGACGCATCAATTCTGCCGCCCGTTCAAACATCCACGGTTTCAAATGCACATCCGGTATCACCAAAATTTTCATAAAATCACCCTTTCTTCTTGTCTATTGTCATTATAACCCCTATAAAATAAAAACTTGTCCCACGCTAACAAAAAAGACATATAAAGTCTAACTTTTTGGCGGCACCTCAGTTCACTTTATATGTCTCTTTGAAATTGTCATTTCCTCAATCACCGATTATTCAAAAATCTGTTTCAACTGAATGGATGTCGGTGACGGCATCTTCAATGGCGCTCCGCTCATCATAATATAGCCTTTGCCATAATTGACTTTGAAAGATGTCATGGAGTTGCCTTCCTGATTGACAGACACAAACATCTGATCTCCCGGCATAATGGCCAGATCTCTTGGATATTCACCGCTGACCGGAAGAATACACAATGTCTTCATCATCTGGTCCTCTTCATTAATCTCATAGATAGCTACAGAGTTGTTGCCAGAGTTAGTAACAAAAAGATATCTGTCATCCGGTGTCAGTTTCAATGTAATGGCACTGTTGTAGTTATCATACTTCTCAGGCAAAGTGGAAATTGTCTGAATCTTTGTAAAATGTGCTGTCTCAGCATCATAGGCATATTTTGTAACACAGCATTTATTCTCATGGGTCAGATAAGCATAACGTCCATCCGATGTAAAGATCATATGCTTCGGTCCGGATTCCAATTCACATCTCAGAATATCATGGAGTTTGGTCTTGCCTGTTTCATGATTAAACTCATAAACCTTCACCTGATCCATACCAAGGTCAACTGCCATAATAAAACGTTCATCCGGTGAGAAAATCGCACAATTCACATGACAACGGTAATTTCTTCCGGCAATGCTGCCAAGTCCCTTCATAAAGACTTCATCCGTCACGCCCTTAATTGTACCATCTTCATTCAGGCTCAATACTGTCAGCTTGCCGTCATGATAGCCTGCTGTCAGCAAATAACGGTTAGCTCTGTCCACAGACAGATAACAAGGTCTCAGGCCATTCACTGATGCCTTATTCATCAATTCGAGGCCGCCGTCCGGCAGAATCTTAAAAGAAGCCACGCCTTCATCACAGTTGCTGTACAGGTACTGTTCGTCATGGGATAATCTCAGAAATGAAGGATTGTTGATCTTAAATGAGTCCCTTACCTTAAAGTATGCATACTCCACATTCGCATCCAGAATATAAATACCGTCACTCTCGCCTCTTGTATAAGAACCCACATATGCTACATATTTATCTGCCATTATAAAAACTCCTCTCAAAGTCATCTGCCATTCAAAGCTGAACCCCTTTATTTTTCTAAAGAAGAAATTCAATTATCAATTCAAAACAGGCACACTTACCTCTATTTTCTAAAAGTAAGTGTATCATATTCCATATTAGATGTCCATAATAACCCCAAGTAAAACATTGACGTCATCACTCTTTTGTAGTAAGCTCATACTGATATTATTTTATCCATCAACCACATGATCTTATTTTTAGAATTATACTCAGCGCGAACGTGCCTGCTTTGAGGGATGAATGATTGGCAACTTCAAAAGCTCCCGCGTTTCGCCCATTATAAGGAGGATTACTATGGAGAAAATTGCCAGTTTTACAATTAACCATTTAAAACTTGTTCCCGGTGTTTATGTTTCCCGTAAGGATACCATTGGCAAGGAAGTCATCACAACCTTTGACCTGCGTATGACAAGTCCTAACGATGAACCGGTGATGAACACAGCCGAAGTACACACTATTGAACATCTGGCTGCTACTTTTTTGCGGAACCATCCGATCTATGGTGATAAAACCATCTACTTCGGGCCAATGGGCTGCCGCACAGGCTTTTATCTGCTGCTGGCCGGTGACCTGACTTCCAAAGAGATTGTTCCGCTGATGATTGAGATGTTTGAATTCATCCGTGATTTCAACGGTGAAGTGCCTGGTGCCAGCCCAAAAGACTGCGGCAACTATCTGGACATGAACTTGCCAATGGCTAACTATCTGGCTAAACGCGTTATCTTGACAACGTACTCTACAACATTGATGACAGCAGACTGGTTTATCCTGAATAATCACTAAATATAAAATTGGCCCATATCTCCTCTGATATATATCTGAACTTTCAGATATACATTACATCTCTGGAAATATGGGCTTTGTCTTTTGTAAACAGGATTCCTCTTGTCATGCGACTTAAGTAAACTGCTTACATTTTCTATTTTCATTTTCTTCCCTTATCTTCTGTTTTCTAAGTAATACTGCCATAATCTTTTACATTTTTACAAACAGCAATTTAGCCTTTTCTCAAATCAATCTCTGACTCGTTTGCCGACTACAGATTAAATTCTTTTAACAGCTTTTCCTGATATTCTTTGTCCGCAGCTGCCTTGATGATATCTTCGCTGCGGTTCTGCTTAATGCGCTTTATCTGTTCCTGTATTTTCTTTATATAGTCATCATCTGTTTCGTCCGCTTCCTGACCAACATACTCATATGGCCCTCCAACACAAAACATGTAAGAGGAATCCTATAGCTTTATTATACACTATATACCAACGCCAAACAATAGCAATCATTGGATGTGTCATCTAGCTCATTATATATGAAAAAACGTATCCCAATCTTCGAATTACATAAAAGCAAAAATCTGCGGCATACTATCACAAAACCCAAACCATACAAGGAGGTTTCATATGATAGAACCGCAGATTTCTTTTCATCCGGATCACTATTATCAAAGAGCCGAATCTCTCACTATGACACAGTCTGACAGTACCGACGGTACTGACGGTTCAGACCGAATGACAGTCCGGGATGACCATCTTCCGCCCTACATCGGCGATTTTCCGCCAAAATCTTCTTCACCCTCACAGGATGAAAAGATGGTATAACACAGCCAGCAAA
This sequence comes from Coprococcus sp., assembly GCA_050873705.1. Lineage (GTDB taxonomy): Bacteria > Bacillota > Clostridia > Lachnospirales > Lachnospiraceae > Coprococcus_A. The sequence goes on from JBNMJG010000101.1 coordinate 2,992, forward strand.
AGCAGATGGGCCGGATAAAAGATATAAAAACCGTATTGCATCACTTTTGTCTGCCGGCCCCTCTGCCCGTTATAAAGCAGGATTGGGATCAATGCCAGCACCGCATAAATTTCAACACCGCCCATAGCAGCCAGAAGAATCGCCGCAATGGGATATTTTAACTGAGGCTGCTCTCTGAGATAATAAAAAACACAGATAACCGCAATACCCGTAAAACCATAATCCGTATTGAAAAATTCAGCGATCAACCCTGCTGCAATAATGACAAGAAATTTGTAGATTGCATCCGGAATATCCACATGATCAATGGGATGTTCAAGAAACCAGATGGCCAGAAGCCCCAGCCCCAGGGTAAAAAATACATTCTGATGTCCTGTATATACCAAACGGTGATAAAAGGCCAAGTCAAAAGGAATCTCTGAAACCAATGCAAAAATGCCCATACGAAGAATGTATTTCTTCATGTCATGGGTATGTACAGCCCCTTCCACCAGCAAAAAGCAGTAGATAGGAAAGGCCAAGCGTCCGATAATACGAAATCCCATCATCCCGCTGAAACAAACCGCTCCCAGATGATCAATAAACATGGACAGACAGGCGATCAGCTTCAGCACTGTACCGTCCAGCCGCTGATATCGGGATATGTTGACCGAAGGGTTCATTTATTTTCCTCCCTGTTTCTGAGCTTCAATCCGCTCTGCCAGATCATTGAGATACACCCAGCGGTCCATCTTCTCCTCAAGAGCAGCCTCAGCAGCATCCTTTTCCTTCATCAGATCATTGAGTTTTCCTGAATCCGTGGCAAACTTCATCATATCTGCATCAATCTGCTCGATCTTCGCTTCAAGAGCTGCAATATCATCATCGATGGTATCAAATTCCTTCTGTTCACTAAATGTAAACTTTAACTTCACCGGCCTGTTCTGCTTCCAGTCTTTGGAATTGTTTTTCTTCTCGCCGCTGTCCGCTTTAGTCTTATTGGTCAAACTCAGATCCGGCGCTGTGCCGAAACGCTTCTCATGTGCTTCAAGATAATCTGTGTAACCACCCTCATACTGTCTGATATGGCCCTGTCCGTCAAATTCCAGAATACGGTCCGCCACATTGTCAAGGAAATATCGGTCATGGGAGACAGCCACCACAATACCTACAAATGAATTCAGATAATCCTCCAGAATCGTCATGGTCGGAATATCCAGGTTATTGGATGCCTCATCTAACAGAAGGACATTGATATTCTGACATAAAACGCCAAGCAGATAAAGACGGCGCTTCTCACCGCCGGATAATTTGCCGATTGGCGCATACTGCATTTCCGGTGTGAAAAGGAATCGCTCCAGCATCTGTGAAGCGCTGATCCTGCCGTCACGGGTAATAATATATTCACCGATGTCTTTGACATAATCAATAACCCGCTGGCGATCATCCATCTCCTTCTCATCCTGGGCAAAATATCCCATGCGGATTGTCTCACCGATTTCAATGACGCCTGAATCAGGCTCTACCTGTCCCACCATCATCTTCATCAGTGTGGATTTGCCGCAGCCGTTCGGACCGATGATACCCACTTTCTGATTTCTGAGGAAAACATAACTGTAATCATCCAGGATCACCTTATCTCCATACCGTTTGCTCAGATGCTGCAGTTCAATGGTCTTCTTGCCCATACGGGTCTCAATGGAATCCATCTCTACAACCTGTGCCTGTTCCGGCGCCGTTCCGTTCTTCAGGGCTTCCAGACGTTCCAGTCTTGCCCGCTGTTTTGTCGTTCTGGCACGGCAGCCTCTCTTGGCCCATTCCAGCTCCATTCGCAGCACACTCTGGCGTTTTCTCTCCGTTGCCAGCTCCATTTCTTCTCTGGCTGCCTTTAATTCAAGGAATCCGGAATAATTGGATTCATAGCTGTAGATCTTGCCCTGGCTGATCTCTAGGATCTTGTTGGTCACCTGGTCAAGGAAATATCGGTCATGGGTCACCATCAGGATCGTTCCCCTGAAATTCTTCAGGTAATCTTCCAGCCAACGGATCATGGCACTATCCAGATGATTGGTAGGCTCGTCCAAAAGAAGCACATCAAAATCCTGTGCCAGTACTTTAGCCAGAGCCACCTTACGCTTCTGACCGCCGGAGAGCTGATCGATAGGCATACTGTAATCCATAATTCCCAGCTGACTCAAGTTGCTCTGAACCTTCCATCCTGTCTCATCATCACCTGCATAAGAAAGG
>JBNMJG010000102.1:0-5145 GCA_050873705.1 Coprococcus sp.
ACAGGTTCGGTAATACAAGCACCGCACTCTGGGCACACATAGTTGTCCCCTTCATTCCAGTTTTTATTCTCATCCTTTGTATAGTATGTTTCATGGAACTTGATATAATGATGTTCGTGTGCTGTCTTCTCTGCTTCTACACGTGTGCCGTCTTTGATCAGGCCACAATCAGAACAACGTTCTTCTGTAAAAGCATTACGTCCGCAGTATGCAGGTTCAGAAACTGTTACATAATTATGAGAAGTACCTGTCAGTGTCTTCATATCAACTGTATCAACGAAGTTCGCTGACCACATGAACTCATCATTATCATTCTTCTGAGAACCCATGAACTGCTGATATCTCTTGTAATTTGTATAGCCGGAATTGTAATCTGTCTCTTCAAATTCATAGCCGTAGCTTGAATGATCGAGGATCTCACTCTTACCGGAAATAAACGCAAAGTTTGTACCGATAGAAACAACCAGCTTATCACCCTTAATTGTTAAACCGGCAATCGGATGATTTGTAACAGTGAAATCTGCACTCTTTTCATCTGTTGTTGTAAATGCCATACCACCAAATAACTTGGTTTTATCACGTACTGCAGATACTGTGTTGTATTCCTTAACAACTGCTACAGAACCGTCTGCAGGGTTATAAGAAACAATATCATTGGATACATTGAAGTAAATCTTACCATCTGTATACAGTGCTGCTGTCAGGCCGATGGATGGATAGATACTCTGCTCATCCTCAAACTGTGCATACAGCTTTGTCAGAAGATCATTCTTCTCCATCTTGCCGTCTTTGAGAACGCTTACGAATGTATCATCATCATCACTGTTTTCCTTATCAGTAAAGTTAATCAGTGTCTCGTAATCACTGTCGCCATCCTGCGTATCATCTGATGTCAGTTTATGACGAACAATCTTGTACTCTGTTGACTTCTGATTCTGATTCATGTTCACTCTTGAGAACAGGTCTGTGGAATCATACATATAGTATGCATAGCCGTCTGCATAGTAAACATTACTTGCTGCACGGGCCATCCATGCTGACTCATATGTCTTATCAGTTGCTACATTTTTGTACAGGGATCTGATCTCAGTGTAGTTGCCATTATATAAGCTCTCTGTACTTGTCTCACTGAACAGGAAGAAGCCATGGTTCATATCACCATCTGTCTCTACACGGTCACGACTCATAACTTCTGTATATACATCTGTATAACAGGAGTCAATATAATACCATGTGTCACCAATCTTCACTGCATTCCAATAATGGTCAGAACCGAAGTTTTCCTGTTCTTCACCATACATTGTAACATCAGAATTGAAATGGATTCTTACAAGATCGACTGTATAATTCTTGGTTGTGTCAAGCTTGCCGTCTGTATAATACAGCTCTTTAGCTTCCTTCCAGTTATCACATACCTCTGAAGTTGTACCATCATCTGCTGTAACAGTTGTCTTGCTGTCATATCCTTTACTTGGATCTACAAGATAAATATCTTTGTCCATACACTGTACAAGGTATGTGTAAGCTTTGGAATAGCCAAGACATACAGATGTACCCATACCGAAAGCACCAAACTGAGTACCTTCCCAGTAATTGAGGATACCATCTGTCATACCAGCAGCTGCCTGCTCAGTAGCTATTTGAATAGCTTCCTGGAATGTATATTTCTGGCCGCCCATTTCGACCTGTTTCTCATCACTCTGCAACTGCTTCTGAGTCATCTGCTCAACAGTTACCTTAACTCCAGGAGCATTCTCAGGATCTGCTTCAACGCCATTTTCTTCAGCGTCTTTAATAAATGCATCTGCCTGCTCTTTAAGCTTATCAGCATCCTCATCGCCAAAGTTAGTTCTTGCAAATGCATCCGGATCCTTATCGATAGTTTCTTTGTTCTGTTCAACATAGGCCTTTGCCTGTTCCTTTGCAGCAGATTTTTCTTCATCTGTTGCCTGACTTTCATCTTTGCCTAAAGCCTGCGTATAAACAGCTTCCTGAATAGCATTCTCATAGAAAGTAGCCCGTAAATTCTGCTCAATACCTGCAAAAACCTGATCATGGAACATCTTTTCAATCTGAGGTTTATATACATCGTACATCGTATCATGTACATCCTTTTCATGAGCTCTCTCCTGAGGATCCTCAGCAATCATTGGCTTATCATCCTCTGAATCCTTGCCGGAGTTCATGATATAAGACATATCAAAAGTATTCTCATGTGCTAACCAGTCATTCAGAACAAGGAGCTTCTGAGCCTTTGTCTGTGCACCAGATGCTTCCACTGCTGCCAGAGCTTCATCTCTTGCATCTGTTACATCTTTACCATAATACTGGATACCCAGCTTATCACCGTACATAAAGTTGAGGATCATACCAGTCAGATCATCATAACTATAGTTATGATTTCTGATATCATCTACTGTACCACCATCTAAGGCAAGCATCTCACCAAGGATACCCAGTCCATCCTTGTCATCATTAAAATCAAGAAAGAATGGATTCTGAACCCCCAGTACATTGGCATTAGCTTTCCACTGATTCAGATAATTCTGATACATACCAACGACTGTATTAATCTGCTCCTCTGTTAATGGCTCCTTTGATCCATCAGTTGCCGGCGAGTAGGTTGCAATGTCTGAAGAGTACGCAGCAACAGCAATACCATTATCTTCCTGATTAGCTTCGCCGCCTTCAATTTCGATACTTTCCAGTGCCTTTCGCAGGCTCTGGATAGCCGGATCAGATTCATCAATCTTTACATCCTTTGCCAGCTGCTCAGCTACAGCTGCATTGGCTCCCTTGAAATTAACTGTGATATTGCCAATTGTATAAACCGGCTTCTCAGCTTCTGTCTCTGTCTCCATCTGAGTTTCTGTCTCAGTTTCAACAGCTTCTTCTGTTTCTGCTGCCGCTGCAGGTTCTGTTTCTGTCTCAGTTTCAACAGCTTCTGTTTCTGCTGCTGATTCTGCAACAGCTTCTGCATCATCATCTGCTGCAGTCTGAGCATCAACCTGCGCTGCATCTGTATTATCCACACTGGCTGCCCATGCTGTAGAAGGGGCCATTGTGGCGATCATGGATGCAATAAGCGCCATAGAAACAATTCTCTTAAATCCTTGTTTCATGTTTTCATTCCTTTCTTTGTTTGCATAATTTTATCCCGGTGTCATGCACCGGTTCCATCCACCTATTCACTCTATGCAAATAAGTGAAAAATTATGGTCGCTTTGTGTCCTCCCCGTTTGATTTCTTTAATCACCCTCCCTCGCTTTCTTCATTTTAGTACTGATTAATCTTTCTGACATCGCTGTTCTCTTCTCTCCTCTCTCTGACATCCTTCTTAAATAATGGGTTGGCAAACAAAAGGCTAAAGCTTCACAGCTTAGTCTCTGCCTTCATTATAGGTAAAATCTACCTTTTTGTCAACGATGTACACCGCAGAATACAAGGATTTTCGACACTGTCAGCCACTTTTTTGGTCGAATTGCATAACTGCAAAGTCCGTTTGTTTATTAATAAACATTTTCCCTGTGAAATGTTAACAAATGTCAATCTTTATAATCAAAATGTGATATTCATCATTTTATTTCTTAACCATTTCTTAGCGGTTTTTCGACACTAATTCAATGCCATGCTATTGAATTTTTCTCTTCAAAATGCTATACTCATCATGCTTACTTTGTACTAAACAAGAAATACATATTTTGAATCTTTGGTCAGTTGCGAAACTCAAATCCCCTTGGATAAAATCTGCTGATTAGCAGATTTTTCAAAGTCTTTAAGTTTCGCACTCCCAATAAAAAGGAAAATCATATGACTTATACAGAACAGTGTGCCCCGCTCATCCGGCATATCCACTGTGCCATGGAGAAGGAAGCCAACAACAAGCTCCGTGAAATGGATCTGACAGTTTCTCAGATTTATCTGCTCCAGGCGCTGAATCATGCCCCGGGGGATACACACACCCTTACATTAAAAGAACTCGAAAAGCATCTGCAGATCGGACAGTCCACCACCGTCGGTCTAGTTCAGCGGCTGCAGAAGAAAGATTTCGTCACATGCACTCAGAGCACATCAGACAAACGAATCAAGATTGTTGCCCTGACTGCCGCAGGCGAGAATATCTGCCTGGAAGCAGAATCCCATATGACACGTGTCTTTGATCATATGTCAGAAGGGCTTTCAGAAGATGAGAAGAAGGTTTTACTCACACTGCTGAGACGCGTTCAGCAGAACTTAATTCCGAACAGGGATTCAAAAACGAATCTTGAGAATATATAGGAGTCACACCATGTCAAATTCAACCAATACCAAAGATACACAGCTTTTCGTGGGTATTGATGTCGGTTCCACAACCACCAAAATTGTGGCCATTGATCCCGAAAAGCATGAAATTTTATTATCCAATTATAAACGTCACAATGCTGCACAGGCTCAGAGTGTTCAAAATGCCCTGACATTTTTTGAAGAAAATTTCCCAAATGCCCGCATCCGTCTGGCTCTGACAGGTTCCGGTGCCAAGCATCTGGCTGAAGCCCTTGGCTGCTGCTATATTCAGGAGGTTGTGGCCAACTCCATCGCCCTCCAGAAAGAATATGCCGATGTGGGAACCGCCATCGAACTTGGCGGTCAGGATGCGAAGATGATCTTCTTCCGCCGTGACCCGGTCACTCAGACACTGAATGTGGCTGATATGCGCATGAACGGCAGCTGCGCCGGCGGTACAGGTGCTTTCATCGATGAGATTGCTTCTATATTAAAGGTACCTGTGGAAGAATTCAATGAACTGGCTTCCCAGGGCAGCTGCATTTATGATATCTCCGGCCGATGCGGCGTTTATGCCAAGACGGATATCCAGCCCCTTCTGAATCAGGGTATCTCCCGTCAGGATCTGGCTCTGTCCTCTTTCCACGCCATTGCCAAACAGACCATCGGCGGTCTGGCACAGGGACTTTCGATTGAAAACCCGGTCGTTTTTGAGGGCGGACCGCTGACCTTCAACCGGACGCTGGTGCGCGTGTTTGCCGAACGTCTGGAACTTCGGCCGGAAGATATTTTAAGTCCGGATCGGCCGGAACTTCTGATTGCCTGCGGGGCGGCGCGTGCGGCAGAGAAACTTTTTTCAGAGGAAGAGGCCCTGACCACGAC
>JBNMJG010000103.1:0-5138 GCA_050873705.1 Coprococcus sp.
GGTTAAATGGAATTCCATCTTCCAGGAAAATACACTGTCCAAATATCTGCCGCAGCTTGCAGAGGGACGCATTTCCCCGGAAGAATTTACAAATTACGCTGATGACAGTATTCGACAATTCGAAGAAGAACAATAACGGAAAGTTTAATTTTTTATATTAAAGGTTTTTTTATTGATACAGCTTTGCACATATTTCCTGCTAAGATATGAGTAAATCAAGAGAACAAAAAAGATTCTCAGAAAGGCGAGGGAAAAATTATGAAAACGCGTAAAGTTGTATCAATTTTACTTGTTGCGGCAATGACCATCGGAATGGTTACTAGCTGCGGCAGCTCATCGGACAAGAAAGCTGCAAAGTCCGATGCAAAAGGAAAGGTGTATTATCTCAATTTTAAGCCAGAAGCTGATGAGCAGTGGCAGGATCTTGCAGAAAAATACACAGATGAGACAGGAGTTCCTGTAACTGTACTCACTGCTGCATCAGGTGAATACGAAAAGACTTTAAAATCAGAAATGGTAAAGACAGATGCCCCTACATTATTCCAGGTAAATGGTCCTGTTGGTCTGGCTTCATGGAAAGATTACTGCTATGATCTGAAGGATTCTAAGATCGCAGGTGAACTGACAAATGATGAATTTGCTCTGATGGATGGCGATTCTATGGCAGGTATCGGCTATGTTATCGAGACATACGGCATCATTTACAACAAGGGCCTTCTTGAAAAAGCAGGTTATACACAGGATGACATCAAGAGCTTTGATGATTTGAAGAAAGTTGCTGAAGATATCACAGCACGTAAGGACGAACTTGGCTTCTCAGCATTCACATCCGCAGGTATGGATGGTTCTTCTGACTGGAGATTTAAGACACATCTTGCAAATCTTCCAATCTACTATGAATACAAAGCAGACGGCATTGACACAACAGATGCCATCAAAGGTACATACCTTGACAACTACAGAAATATCTGGGATCTTTACATCAACAACGCAACATGTGATCCGGCCCTTCTTTCCACAAAGACAGGTGATGATGCTGTAGCTGAATTCGTAACAGAACAGGCTGTATTCTATCAGAATGGTACATGGGCATACAACGATGTTGCAGAACTCGGTGATGACAACCTCGGCATGCTGCCAATTTACATCGGTGCTGAAGGCGAAGACAAACAGGGCCTCTGCACAGGTACAGAGAACTACTGGTGTGTCAACAGCAAAGCAAGCGAAGCTGATATCCAGGCTACACTTGATTTCATGTACTGGTGTGTAACATCTGAAGTTGGTACAAAAGCTATGTGCGGCGGCGAAGGCGCAATGCCATCCGGTGACGCAGGCATGGGCTTCGTTATTCCTTTCAAAGGCAACCTTGAGTCCACAAATCCTCTGGTTAATATCGCTAACCAGTATGTAGCTGATGGCTATACACCAGTTGCATGGACATTCTCCACAATGCCTTCAGAAGAATGGAAGAACGGTGTTGGTTCTGCTCTGACAACATATGCAGCAGATCAGACAGATGATAACTGGAACGCAGTTGTAACTGCATTCGTAGATGGCTGGGCTTCTGAAGCAGCAGCTTCCAAGTAATCAAGAAGACAAACGGTTTTATATCGTAACTGTAGATTAAAAGACAGTGGGCGGGCATCCCTTGCCCGCCCGCTGGTTTTTTACGCAGGTAGAATTCGAAAGATATGTTTTCACTCGCCGTTTTTATCAACTTAAGAGGGAGGTTGATTCGGTGGAAAAGGCCATTAAACGTTATCTTCCAATATTCGTTTTACCGACTCTGGCTGCATTTATCATAGGTTTTATCGCGCCGTTTATTATGGGCGTTGGACTGTCCTTTTGTGAATTTACGACAGTCAAAGATGCGAAATTTGTAGGTCTCAGCAATTATGTAAAAGCATTTCAGGATACAATTTTCAGACATTCATTTTGGTATACGACACTCTTTGCGATTGTGTCACTGGTAGTGATTAATGTCTGCGCCTTTGCACTGGCGCTGGCTCTGACTAGGAAAATGAGAGGAACAAACATCTTCAGGACGATTTTCTTTATGCCGAACCTGATCGGTGGTATTGTTCTTGGATATATATGGCAGCTGATTTTTAACGGTATTCTTGCAAAATATTCTACAGCGCTGGCATTGAACCAGTGGCTGGGCTTCTGGGGCTTGATCATTCTTGTTTCCTGGCAGCAGATCGGTTATATGATGATCATCTATATTGCCGGACTCCAGTCTATTCCGGGAGAAGTCATGGAAGCAGCACAGATTGACGGTGCCAACGCTTGGCAGCGTTTATGGAGAGTGACTATCCCAATGATGATGCCGTCTATTACGATTTGTACATTTTTATCCATTACCAATGGATTTAAACTTTTCGACCAGAATCTGTCACTGACAGCAGGTGAACCATCCAAATTATCTGAAATGATGGCTCTGAACATTTACAATACATTCTATGGCCGTTCAGGATGGGAAGGCGTTGGTCAGGCCAAAGCGGTTATTTTCTTTGTTATCGTTGTGGCCATTGGTCTTATTCAGCTGAGAGCAACACGTTCAAAGGAGGTGCAGCAGTAAATGAAGAACAAAAAGGCATTGAGCTGGATCGGTACAATCTTTTTTACCATATTAGGTCTCATTTATATTGCACCGATTATTATTGTATTATTTAATTCATTCAAGAAAAAATCTTTTATCAATCTGGAACCGTTTAAGCTTCCGACAGCGAAGAATTTTATCGGTCTGGACAACTATACAACTGCATTAAATCAGTATGGTTTGCTGAAGGCTGTGGGATGGACAGTATTTATTACGGTTGGTTCCGTTATCGTTATTCTGATCTGCACATCCATGTGTGCCTGGGCGATTACCCGAGTAAAGAATAAGTTTACGAATGCATTTTATTTATTATGTGTTTTCTCAATGGTTGTACCATTCCAGATGGTTATGTTTACATTGTCATTGATTGCAGACCGTTTGAGACTCAATACACCATGGGGAATCATTATTATTTATCTTGGATTTGGTGCCGGATTGGCGGTCTTTATGTTCTGCGGTTTTGTTAAATCAATTCCTATTGAAATAGAAGAAGCAGCTATGATTGACGGATGCAATCCGGTGCGTACATTCTTCTCCGTTGTATTGCCGATCATGCAGCCAACCTATATTTCAGTTGGTATCCTTGAGACAATGTGGATCTGGAATGATTTCCTGCTGCCATACCTTGTTCTGGATATTAACAAATATAAGACAATTTCTATTGCAATCCAGTATATGAAGGGAAGCTATGGACGAGTCGATATGGGTGCGATCATGGCGGCCCTGATCATGGCGGTTATTCCGGTTATCATCTTTTACCTTTCCTGCCAGAAATATATTATCGAGGGCGTTGCAGCGGGTGCAGTTAAAGGCTAGAAACCTGACACTTAAAGAGAGAGGTAAAAACTGTGACAATAAAAGACATTGCAAAAGAAGCTGGATATTCGGTCGGTACAGTTTCAAGGGTACTGAACAATCATCCGGACGTTTCTGACACAGCCCGGACAAAGGTCATGGCAGTTGTCAAAAAGAATCATTTTAAACTGAATAATAATGCGAAGCATCTGAAACAGCAGTCTAACAGTGGTATTGCAGTGATTGTCAAAGGTAATAATAACATGCTGTTTGCGACGATTGTGGAAAAACTTCAGGGTTTGATCAAAGAACGTGGATATGTCTGTCTGATTTATTATATTGATGAAGCTGAGAATGAGGTTGAACAGGCACTGCAGATTTGTCGTGAGCGGCAGCCCATGGGAATTCTTTTTCTGGGAAGTGATCTGGAGTACTATCGCGGACGGTTTAAGGAAGCGGGTATTCCGGGACTTCTCGTCACCAACTCTGCAGAAGGAATGGAAGTTGAGAATCTGTCCAGTGTCAGCACAGATGATGAAGGCGCGGCACAGACGGCGATAGAGTATTTGTTTACGTTGGGACACAGAGAAATCGGTGTGCTTGGTGGTAAACTGGAGAATTCTTATGCAGCCAGATCCAGATATATTGGTTGTCGGAAGGCTTTTGAACTTCGGGGACGGAATTTTGATAGTAGTCGGCAATATGAAGGGGCCAGATTCTCTATGGAAGATGGTTATCATGGCATGATGAGGCTTCTGGACAAAATGCCCGAGGTGACAGCTGTATTTGCAATGGCGGATGTGATGGCCATTGGAGCTATCCGGGCCATCAAAGATCGGGGACTCAGAGTCCCTGAGGATATTTCGGTGATTGGATTTGATGGTATTGAGCTCAGCCAGTATATGTGTCCGAGATTGACGACCATAAAGCAGGACAGTGAGATTATTGCCAGACGCAGTCTGGAGATACTGCTTGGCAATATCCGGGAGGAGTTTCCGGTGACTTATGAGAGAATTCCTTCGCTTTTTATAAGGGGTGAGAGCACCTGCGCTCTGTCAGAACAGAATAAAGGAGATGAGAAGAAGTGAGGAAAAGCGGTGTTTTGATGCACCTGGCGTCTCTGCCGTCCGAATACGGCGTTGGAACGATGGGAGCAGAGGCAAGAAAGTTTGCTGATTTCCTCAGCGATGCAGGACAGCAGTACTGGCAGCTTCTGCCAATCTGTCCGACCAGCTACGGTGATTCGCCGTATCAGTCCTTTTCTACTTTTGCAGGCAATCCTTATTTTATTGATTTGGACTTGCTGGCGGCTGAGGGGCTTTTAGATAAAAAAGAATATGTATCCGTCAATTGGGGTGATGATGCATCACGCATTGACTACGGACGACTTTATGAACAACGCTATCCGGTTCTAAAATCGGCGGCAAAACGTTTTCTGGAAAATGAGCCAAAAGATTTTGAGGCATTTTGCGAGGCGCAGGCTTTCTGGCTGGAAGATTATGCCCTGTTTATGACATTGAAGGATGCCCACGGTGGCTGTTCATGGTGGCAGTGGGAGGATGAACTGAAAAGACGCGATCCTTCGGCCATTGATCAAGTACGCGAGACAATGGATGAACAGATCGTCTTCTGGAAAGTGCTGCAGTATTTCTTCTTCCGTCAGTGGCAGTCCCTGAAGCAGTATGTCAATGAAAAAGGCATTGATTTGATCGGTGATCTGCCGATTTATGTTTCCCAGGAC
>JBNMJG010000104.1:0-5118 GCA_050873705.1 Coprococcus sp.
CTTCCTGAAATGGATGCGATCCTTTCTATCGACACAACCAAAGGCAACCGTGTCATCAATCTGAACGGTTTTGCGCTTTCACCAACAATCAAAGAAGGCTACATCCTCGAAGTCAGCAATGACCTGATGGATGTTATGACACGTGTTACAGGCAAACTGCCTGCTATCTTCCCTGTTGCACAGCAGGACATCACACCTTACGGTAATGATCTTCATCATCTGAACAGTATTCTTCAGCCTGCAACTTCCACAAATGCCCCTGTTGTCGGCGTTGCCATCACAACAGAACAGCCTGTTGCCGGATGTGCTACAGGCGCATGCCATTTTGAAGATGTTGAATCTGCTGCCAGATTTGCAGTTGAAGTTGCCAAAGGTTACGGTGACGGCATCATTTCTTTCTATGATCAGAAGGAATACGATCATCTGATTGAATTATACGGACCAATGAATGTCTTCCAGACCTTCGGCAAGGATAAATAAAGGACTGATTCGATGAAGCATATCAAAATCGGCGCCATCACCATTGGTCAGGCACCGCGTACAGATATCACCAAAGATATTCTCCCGCTGCTGCCTGATTACATGACACTGGCAGAATATGGTGCATTGGATGACATGACCTACGAAGAAGTGATGTCACAGTTTGCCCCATCTGAAGATGATGAGGTATTGGTTTCACGCATGCGCGACGGCAGGCAGGCCAAATTTACTGAACGTTTTATACGTCCTCTTGTTCAGAAGAAGATCGATCAGGCTGAAGCAGAAGGTGTATCTGCTATTATTCTGTTCTGTACGGGTGTTTTCCCTGAATTCAGACACAAAGTTCTCTTTATTGAACCGCAGCCGCTGTTCCATGCCATCGCCGCCAAACTGGCAGGCAATCACAAAATCGGTATTCTTGTACCGGAACCGGATCAGGTTGAACAGGCCTATCATACCTGGGGCAGCAGCGGTATCGCTATAGAAGCCACCTCCGCCTCTCCGTATCTTGAATTTGACAAGGTCGTAGAAGCAGCTTCTTTCTTTAAGGACAAGGATCTGGCTTTTATCTGTACTGACTGCATGGGGTTCACAATGGAGATGAAACATCGTATTCAGGAGATTACCGGCCTTCCGGTTCTTCTTCCAAGAACTCTGGTTGTCCGAATTTTATGTGAAATGTTTTCATAATATTGAATGTTACATATTGCATGATATTAAAAAAAAGAAATCCGTTCCGGTTTGTTTTCACCGGAGCGGATTTCTTCTTATCATTTTACTTCATTGTGATATCATGCTAATTTGTTATCTATATACTACATTATCAAATTAGTTATTCATTGTTGTAGTGTATAAAAATTCAATCAATTTGAAAAATTATACATTCAGTTTATTTTGCAAGGAGTTTCAGAATTTCATTGCTTCTTGCAACAAACTTTGTCATAGCTTCTGCGCTTAATGGGCAGTGGCTTAACAATGCCAGGTCATAAATCTGCTGGCAGAACATATTGACATGCTCACCTTCCGGATTATTCAGGACATACTGTACCAGTGCATTATTCGCATTGAGTACTAATGTCTGGCCTTCTGTACCCATCTGTCCCTGGCTCATACCATACATCTTCATCATATCCTGCATACGACGCATATCCTCGGATAATGTGATCATAGCGGATGTATCTGCATTCTTCAGTTTCTCAACCTTTACATCCAGTGCTTCTACACCAAGGGCTTTCTTGAAGATATCTGTCAGTTTAGTCTGGTCTTCTTCAAGGACTTTCTTGTCATCTTCGCTGGCTGCTTCTTTGAAGACTTCTGCCAGGTCTGTATCGATACGGTTGAACTTCACACCCTTATCCTTCATGGCTTCTTCAAGACGACTGATGAATGGCTGGTCGATTGGGTTCTTCAGGATAACGGCATTCAGGCCCTGTTCCTTGAACATATTGATATACTGGGACTGCTGCAGTTCATCTGTCACATAGAATACCTGATTCTCATGTTTCTCTTTGGCAGCTTCAAGATATTCATCCAGAGAAATATACTTACCATCCAGATCTTTGTAGATGATGTAATCTTTCATCTTCTCGTTGAACTTGTCATCCTTGATGCAGCCGAACTTGATGAATGGATTGATATCATCCCAGTATTTCTCATAGCTTTCACGATCAGTCTTGCACATACCGGACAGCTTATCTGCAACTTTCTTCGTAATATAATCGGAAATTTTCTTAACAAAGCCATCATTCTGAAGTGCCGATCTGGAAACATTCAAAGGCAGGTCCGGACAATCGATGACACCCTTTAAGAGCATCAGGAATTCAGGAATGACTTCCTTGATGTTATCTGCGATAAATACCTGATTGTTGTACAGTTTAATGGTGCCTTCGATGGATTCATATTCCATGTTAATCTTAGGGAAGTAAAGGATACCCTTCAGGTTAAACGGATAATCCATGTTCAGATGAATCCAGAATAAAGGTTCCTTATAATCATGGAAGACACTTCTGTAGAATTCCTTGTATTCTTCATCTGTACAGTCATTCGGATGCCTTGTCCATAATGGATGGATATCATTCATCAAGGATGGACGTTTATTAATCTTATATCTTTCCTTACGAGGGGATACGACAACTGTTTCTTTCTCACCCTTCTCATTCTCTTTCTCTTCTGTCTTCTCATCTTCAACGATGGTCTCTGCGATCACATCATCTTCACGCAGTTCATCTTTCTCGATGGTCTGGTATTCCTGTTCGCCGCCCTCTTTGCTGAGGTAGATCTCAACAGGCATGAAGGAACAATACTTGGTAATAACTTCACGGGCACGATATTCATTGGAGAACTCATAACTCTCATCGTTCAGATACAATGTGATCTCTGTACCTCTTGTTGTCCTGCTGCCCTTGCTCATGCTGTATTCACTGTCACCGTCGCATTCCCAGAATACAGGTTCTGCGCCTTCCTGATAGGACAATGTATCGATTGTAACCTTATCTGCAACCATGAATGCAGAATAGAAACCAAGGCCGAAATGACCGATAATCTGGTCTTCATTTGTCTTGTCCTTGTACTTCTCAAGGAAGTCTGTTGCACCGGAGAAAGCAATCTGTGTAATATACTCTTTCACTTCATCTGCTGTCATACCGATACCGTTATCAATAAACTTCAATGTCTTCTCTTCCGGATTCACAATAACATCTACGCGGAACTTCTCGCCTTCCTGAAGCTGGTACTCACCCATGACCTCAAGCTTCTGTACCTTCGTCACTGCATCACAGCCGTTGGAGATTAACTCTCTGAAAAATATATCATGGTCTGAATACAGCCATTTCTTAATAATTGGAAATAAATTCTCACTGTTGATCGATAAATTACCCTGTTCCTGTTTAACTTCTGACATATTCAACACTCCTGTTCTTTTCTGAATTTTGTACAAATATAGTCTAAACCAGTCTGTTTATCCCGCTCCGGCAAAATGATTATCATTCTGTCTCTGCTCGTCAAAACATGATTGGCAGTCATCAGCGTCTTCTGCTAACAAGTATTGTAATACCTTTGTTTCCAAATGTCAAGAAAAAATTAGCACTCATTTTTAATGAGTGCTAATAGAATGAATAAAATGATTTATTTCCACCGGATCTCTAATTTTTGCTTCATGCCCTCTGCTGCCGGAATCCCAAGCAGTCTGCACACCATCGGTGCCGCACTAAGCTGTGAAATATAATTCTCCTCAAAGCGTCCATTCTCCACTTTATCACTAACAATATAGAGTGCAACGTCTCTCTGAGCATGCTCTGTCCCCACATGTATGCCAAGATTATTCATTCCATGGTCAGCTGTCACCACTACCTGATACCCTTCTTTCAGCCATTCCGGCATTCTCGCTGCAATGAGATGTCCCACAGCCGCCACCGCATTGGCGTATTCGGCACTGTCTGCCCCTGTCATATGACCCCATTCATCCACAGCCATGGTATGATACAGCATAAAATCCGGATCGAAAGTCTTACGCAGACATTCCCCCTCTGCAAAGACATGGGAATCCGGATAATTGTCATCCCAGTAATACATACCGTACTGAATAGCGCCCTCCGCATCCAGCTGTACCCTGTCTCTGTCCGGTACATAAGGAGCTCTGCTGTAAAGCTCACTCATCCATGAATAAGAAATTGCAGCAGTTCTGCCGCCTGCCTTACGGCACAGTGAAAAGACGCTGTCATAAGGCAGTACACCGCCCACCTCATTGCAGGTCACCCCATGCTCGCATACGGGAAGCCCTGTAAAAGTGTGGCATACATTGGCTTTGAAAGCGACGGCAGTTCTCCGAGTACTTTATATTTTGCACCTTTATTATAATCGATCATATGCTCAAGATATCCCAGATACTTGCCGGCCGCTTCGTACTGGCAGGCATCCAGTAAAACAAAGATTGTTTTATCCATGATTATTCACTCTTTTCTTATCTTCTGCTCCAGGACTCATACATGAATCCCGATACAAAATCCGCATTTGTTGTACATACGCAACTCTTTTCCGACTTTGTCTATAGAGCTGCATCCACAGCTGCTACAGTCTCTCCGTCATAATCCCATTCTGCTTCATAAACTGTGCCGCTGTATCATCCCAGACATGCTCCAGTGTCTT
This sequence comes from Coprococcus sp., assembly GCA_050873705.1. Taxonomy (GTDB): domain Bacteria; phylum Bacillota; class Clostridia; order Lachnospirales; family Lachnospiraceae; genus Coprococcus_A. The sequence continues at coordinate 4,624 of JBNMJG010000104.1, forward strand.
GTCCATCACAAAAGTTTTATACGAAAGTCCTGTGACGCAAACCAGCTTCTTATCCTGATAGCGAATATTCAGATACAGCCCGGACAGCTGTTCCTTCAAATGTTCCAAATGATATTTGCCAAGGAGCCAGTCCGTATTGTGATCAGACAGCTGCAGAACAAATTTGAATGAAACAGGCAGCTTCTTCCCTTTCATCAGCAAAAAGGCCACCGGCTTAATCTCCGACCAGAGACTCCATTTCCTGCCCTGAAGAAGCTCTGTTTCATCACTGCTATAGTAATCCCCGTTTAATTCTCCGTCAATGGAAAAAGCTGCAAATGTGGATACTTCTCCCTCCAGAACGTAAAACTGGTCAAAAACATTCTGAATCAGTAATTTTCTTGTAAAATCCCCGATATCTGTGATTGCAAGCGTAATCAAATCTTTTCCCCCATAGTCAAACCGGCAGCACCATGCTTTTACACATAATGCTGCCACTAATAACTTCTTTATTAA